>NZ_JGCK01000032.1:0-146460 GCF_001639905.1 Kosmotoga sp. DU53
TTCTTTTCCAAAAACGCTAACATTCCCAGTTGTTGGAGGTATTAATCCACAAAGGATTTTTAAGAGCGTACTCTTCCCGGAACCGTTTAGACCTTTTATATAAACAAATTCACCCTTTTTCACGCTCAACGAGAAGTTGTCGAATATTTTCGGCCCATTGGCAAAAGAAAACGATACATTCTCCATAGACGCAACCGTCATCTTCTCACCTCCGAAGTCGTTTCAAGACTAGTATATATTTTTCTATATGATTTTCAAATTTCTTGCCTTCTGAAATGCAGGTGGAATGAGGGGCTCAGAAGGGCTTTTTTCTTGTGTTTTCGATGTTTTGAAAAAATCCACCTCTAACGCATCAGGAGATATAAAAAATTTGTCTAAATATTTCAAACTGTTGATCAGGTAATAATCCGGAAATAATCTGTGAGCGTTGACTGTTGAGTTCTTCAACTTTTTCCTCGAGCTGTTTTACCCTGGATTTCTTTACGTTTTCCAAGCCGTCTTTTCTTCCATCGAGGTTTTCTTTGCCATTATCTGTACCCCCTTGCCTTTACTTTATCTCTCTACTTATATGTCAAATTCTTCAGGGGAGCAGTATATTGTGGTATACATAGGTGCCTTTATTATCTATTTCGAAGACCAAGACATCATTCATGTTTTTCTACCTCCTTACAATTACCTTAAAAGATTAATCTTTGTCAAATGCACGATTTTATTACAAGCGTCATCGAAGTAGTCAGAATGATCGATTATTACGCATATCTTGTCGTTCAACTCTTCTTTTATAAATTTTTTGATCAGTTCTCTTGTATCTGTATCTAAATGAGCCGTTGCTTCGTCGAATATGAAAACATCAGAATCGGATTTCACAATAGCGCGAGCTATCGCCAGTTTCTGTATCTGACCACCAGAGAGTTTCACTCCATTTTCTCCCACCAAGGTTTGATCCTTTAAAGGTAAGCTCTCTACGAAATCTTTCAAACCTGATTTGATCAAGGCCATTTCGTACTTTTCATCGTCGACATTGTCTACTATCTTTATGTTGTTCTCGATGGTATCGTTGAACAAGAAAATCCTCTGTGACACTATCGACACTCGGCTCCTCAGGGATTTCTTCGATATCTTCATTAACTTCACGCCGTTTATCAGAATTTCTCCTTCGTAATTTTCGTAAAATCCCAGAAGTAATCTTATTACCGTTGACTTTCCACTTCCGTTCGGCCCTTTCAAGAGCACTTTATCTCCAGTTTCTGCCTTCAAATTGAAACTTCTCAAAACGTATTCCTTCCCATCGGGGTATCGGAAATTCACGTTTCTCATCTCTATTTCGTTTATCTTATCTATCTTGATCTTGTCAGTCCCTTCATCTTCTTCGGGATATCTCAAGAAGAAATCTCTGATCCTTTCTAAAGCCACAAAGGCAGGTTTGAAGGTGTACATGCTTAAACTCCAGTTGACCACAGGAGCGTAGAGTTTTCCAAAGTATCCAGCAAAAGCCATGTAAGTCCCGACAGATATACTCTCTTGAAGAATGGATCTCCCTCCCAAATAAAGCAGGAGAACACCTGCAAGAGAAGAAAGAAGTATGATCGCTTCAGAGCCGAAAGATAGCAAAATACCGTATTTTATGGCTGATTTCACGTACTCTTTGTTCACTTCGTTTATCTTCTGTGCTTCTTTCTCTTCTAAGGACATTCTTTTTATCTCCTCTGCACCGCTTATGGACTGTTGTATTTTTCCATGGAAGATGGCCCCTTTCTCCATGGTTTCATCGGTGACTCTAGCGAAGGCCGATTCGAAAGTTCTGGTCACTACATAGAAAACGGGTATTACAAGGATCAATAACAGAGTCAGTTGTACGTTCATAGACAACATGATCACTAAAGCTCCTATGAATTCGAAAACGCTGAGAATCAGCTTGAAACTCTGCAAAGAAAACAATGGACTCAAGGAATCGATTTCTTTGAACCTCGAAACGATGTATCCACTTTCGCTATTGGAGAAGAACTCGAGTGGTAGTTTCAAAATGCGGTTCGTTAAGTCTTTTTGCATGTCAAAGAGTGTGCTCTGGCTTACAAATGTAAAAAGCGCCGAACTTAAGTAGTTGAAAAGACTCTTCAACACGTACGCCCCAACGAGCAGCAAGACGTATTTGATTAATAGATTCAGGTTTCTGCTCATTATTCCTTCATCGAAAGCAAGTTTGGTGAGGTAAGGTGGTAAAAGTGAGACCAAAGATAACGCAACCAAAAAAGCAAAAGCCAGTATGAACAGTTTCATCTTGGACTTTACGTATTTAAAGACAAAACGCAGTAGTACTAATTCTTTTGCCTTCATGGTTTTTTCATGCTCCTTTCAAAAGAGGTAGGAGAGAAATTGTAATGCTCCCCAAAAAACTGGACAAAAAATCAAGCAAACTTATATAAACCCATGAATCTTCGAATATCTCTTTTGGCCTTAAAATAAGTGACCGACGCTTTTTTCTAAACAACCGCTTTCGATTTTTCTAACCTCCGAAGTCGTTCAAAACTAGTATATATTTTTCTATATGATTTTCAAATTTCTTGCCTTCTGAAACGCAGGTGAGCTAGGGGTTTCAGAAGAACTTTTTTCTTGCGTTTTCGATGTTTTGAAAAAATCCACCTCTAACGCATCAGGAGATATAAAAAATTTGTCCAAATATTTCCAACTGTCGATCAGGTAATAATCCAGAAACTATCTGTGTGTCTTGATTGCTGTTGAGATTTTCAAAATCGAAACTCAAAGAATTTTCATATACGTTTTCCGCGGTGCATTTGCTTGAACCATCTTTTGGTCCAACCACGTCATCTGGATCAGCCAGCAAAGGTGCAGAGCTTTAACTCTGAATCATTCTGTAAATTTCATTCACGCTTTCGTTGACTGTAGATGGTGGGGTTCCATCTGTGTATTTCTTTCTATCACCTGGACTAGCAAAAATAATTGCAGAAAAAAGGAATAGGACAATAGACAATATGGCAATTTTCTTGAACACAATATCATCTCCCTGAGCTCCTTTGTAACCTAATTTTATCAACCACCATATGATTTTCAAGTTTGCTGGGTTCTGTAAGCATTTCTGGTAAAGGTTTACAGTCAAGTATTTTTGTGTAATTTTCACTTACAGGAAAATTCAACCCATAACGGTCCATATGGTAAAGTTAAAATATATAAAATGTGTAATGGGAGTGATTTTTGATTAGCAAGAAATTCCCTGAATTTGTTGCGACTTTCTTGGAGTACGGTGGTTACGGAAAACCTTTTTTAAATTATTACTTCAATCATTCGAAGGACTCGGATTGGCTGGATTATTTTTTGATACTCAAATTGGTTTGGAAGCGAGAATATCCGAAAGCTCTGAGAGAGATTGACAGGGTATTAAAAAGAGTCAGGAAGAACAAAACGCTGACGTATTTTCTCCTTGCAGAGAAACTTGCATTGTTATCCAGGTTGGATACTGAACAAGCAATTTCACTGTATAAGCAGTTGAAATATGGGTTCTCAAAGATACCAAAAACAGCAAGGAATGTTGTTGCAACTGTGATGATAGGTGTTCATGCAGAACTGCAAAGTAATGAAGATATGCATGAATTCAGAACATGGAGCAAGCAATACCTCGAGCACAATCCCACAAGAGTATTTCTCGAACTTGGAATGGCAAGAAGAAAAGCAATTTCCGGAAATCTAGATATGGCGAAGGAATTATTTTTGGATGCTTTTGAAATCGCCAGAAGCATACCACATCCGGGGGGGATGAGTGATTCTTTAAACGATGCTGCGTGGTATTTAAGAGAGTATGATTCGGAATTTTCACTAAAACTGGCACAGAAATGCCTGTACATAGACGGTCAGTACTATGAAAAATTCAACGGAGTAATAAATGAGTTTGACACATACCACGAGGTTTTGAAGCTTACAAAGGTTGAATGTCTTTGTGAAAACGCAATGATTTTATATTCAATATTCGAACTGATTCAGGAAACAGCGAAGGGTTATCTATACAAACGATATGAGGGGATGTTAAAGGAGTGCTTGAAATTCATAACTGACCTTGAAGTTTCCTCTTACCGATCGGAATTGGCATTAATTGAATATCTAAGAAGCAGGATATCTAATATAACAGCTGCTTCTAATAAAACAGGAATCGCCAGGCACAGACTCAGAGGGTTACTTAACGGCAAAACCCAAACCGTCAGGGGCGAGACTTTAAGGAAGATAATCACAGGATTGAAAATCGAGGTTGATCCACTCAACGATCCTTATCCGATCGTGAACGAATGGAATAAACATTCAGATAGATAAAGGCTTTGAAAATGCGATAACAGAACTGGAAAAACTCAAACCATCCGAACGTGAAATATTAATCCTCTCAACATACACCGCTCTTTTGAACAGAAGGAAAGATTATCCTTATCTAAGCAGGAAGGGAACGCTTTCCCGTGCACTGGAACTTTGTAAAGAAGACCTTCGAAGGTTTAGAGAATTTACGGAAAATCGTTATGAAATGAAGAAATTCGTGGCTCAACTCTTCGAGCTTCATCCGTTTCTTGAAGGCAGGAGAGACCTTATTTGGAAATTCCTGAAGACCTTACCTGCGAGAAAAAGAAAAGAATTCATCCATAAGTATCTTCAACTCGGAGATAAAGACAGAAGGGTAATAGATACCTTCATGAGAAACTACGTTCGCTACGACAGGAACTGGGGGCTGAGACCCAAACCTCCCGCAGAACTTTATCCCTTCACCCAGAAATACAGGCTAAAGAAAACCCAGACTGCCCTCGCTTACTGGGCGCTGGATAAAAAGAAGGAAAGGAAAAAGCTGATTAATAGACTTTTGAGATTTATTTGAAATCCTCAAACTGTTTCTGATGATTCAACAATTGAATTTTCGGTTTTTGGTTTGCTTTCAAGAAAGTCGAAAGTTTTTGTGAAGAGATAGACCAGTGTGATAAGAGTCGTTAAAATAAGTGAACCAAAAATAACTAAATGTACAGGATATTTATCTACAATTAATCCGTAAACAGCCATACCGATTGGCATGCTTATCTGTGCGATAAGGGAGATTGCCGATAGTACACGGGTCCTAAGTTCTGTTGGGGTTGCCAATTGGAAATATACTCCAACAGGTGTATTGATGAAAGCATTGAAGAAGCCCATGGCAACGAAAAATCCTGCTATAAATATAAGGTATATCCAACTTGGTCCTCCAAAGAAGCTTATCATCCGTGGAAAAGTAAGAGTGTCGAAAGTGTAGAAAAGAACTAATTGGAAAAACAAACCGGTTAAGAACAATCTTTTTATACTTTTGTTCTTAGCAATGATTACAAGAAGTATGTTTCCCGCAGTAATACCGATAAGCCATGAAGCATTCAAAATTCCATATTGATAGCTATTGAATCCAACGATTTCCCTAGCAAAATATGGAATCACAAGCATTATCACTGGTCCCATAAGAAAGTTGGTAAGCATTATGAAAATCATTATTCGAAGTACTCCTGCTAGTTTTTTGAAAGCATTGACACCATCTTTCAAGTCTTCCCAAATTTGTCTGACGGTTATTTTCTTTTTTACTGTTGTCTGTTCATAACTTATGAATATCTCGCTAATGCCGGATATAACGAAGGTCGTGGCATTTAATACAAAAACGAGCCATATTCCAAGGGGATATAGAATGCCTCCAAGAATTGGACCAACAATGTAACTAAAGCTATCGGTTGCATTAACTATTGAGTTTGCAGATGTAAGGTTATTTTCTGGGACTATATCTGGCAGTATAGCTCTTGTAACAGGATCGAAGAAGATATCCATAGTGGAAATAATCAGTTGAAAGCCATAAATAAGAATAATTCCCATGGATTCCTTAAAGGCAAGAAAAGCCATAAGAAAGATGATAATACCACGGAACAAATCGAGGTATACCATTAGCCATTTTCTGTTTAGTCTATCCCCGAACACCCCGGCTAAAGGAGCAAAGACAATTCGTGGTAGCATATTTATAAGCAAGAAAGTACCCATAGCAGCGCCAGAACCTGTGATATCCAATATGTAAAGCGACAGAGCAAGAGATTGTATACCACTCCCAAGAAGTGATACTAACCTTCCAAAATAATAAAGCCTAAAGTTCGTTTGCAAGCTAGACATTTTTTGTCACCCCCGGAATTTTTGTTTATTTCTTTTGGTTAAAATCTAGAAATTCATTTAACCAATTTTCAAAAGAGTTTTTCTTGGTCTCTGGAAAATGTTTTTCGGGTTTAGTCAGTTAAAATATTACTTGTGCATATATGATTTTCAAGTCTTTAGTATTTCGTAAGTCTTATTTGAAGCGGAGTACAAATAGACATTATAATAAACAATTATCCTTTTTGATTTTTTGATACTTAACACTAGAATAGAAAATGGAAGTGATGATATTTATAGGGAGGGAATCGTATAAACCGTAAAGTTCCTGAATTACTCAACCATGCCTTTGGTGTTTTTTACTCGAGACCAATGATAAATATGCTAATAGATAACAAACCTTCCAGTGAATGGAAGCATTATTCCAGAGCCATTAAGTACTACTGTGAAGGAGACTTCAGCAAAGCAAAGTCTCAGATTGAAAGAGGCTTGAAGAGTAATATGAAAAACCGTAGTCTCTTTTATCTACTACTTTCTCTCAAACTACTCGTATCAACCGGACAGAACGATAAGCTTTACAACAGGCTTAGAAGAGAATTCGGCAGAATACCGGTAAGAGTGAGACCAGAAGTCGTCTGGGCCTTAATCAACTATCACAGTATCTATCATACCGAAAGAGAACTCAAAGCCTTCAGAGTGTGGAGCGAAAGATACGAGCAGGAGAACACTGCAACGATAATGCTCTTCCTTGGAAAAGCAAGAAAAGAGGCTCTTGACAACAATAAAGAAAATGCGTTAAAACTCTTCGAAAAGACTTATGAACTGGCGAAAAAACTCGAAGATCCGCAGGGACTTATAAACGTCCTCAACGATTTTTCCTGGTACTTGAAGTTAGATACGAAAGAACGTGCCTTGAAATTAGCAGAAAAGGCCTCCTACTATTCTGGCTACTACGATGAAGACCTAGCTGCCGCTCCTTATGTGCTCGATACCCTCGCAACTATCCAATTTGAAAATCACGTTATTTCATTATATAAAACCGCTGAAATACAGCGGTTTGTCGGCTTCAGAAATAGTAGTACCTCAACCATATTGAAAAAGAAAAGCCCAGTTTTCAATCCTAGAAGATCAAAATACGCAAACAATGAACTCATAAGGGATTACTTGAAGAATCGCATGAACAACCTTTTAGCTGTTAGTAGGAACACTGGAATTGCCTGGGATAACCTCAGCAAACTCATTAACGGCAAAACCCAAACCGTCAGGGGTGAAACTTTAAGGAAGATAATCACAGGATTGAAAATCGAGGTTGATCCACTCAACGATCCTTATCCGATCGTGAACGAATGGATAAAACTTCAGATAGATAAAGGCTTTGAAAATGCGATAACAGAACTGGAAAAACTCAAACCATCCGAACGTGAAATATTAATCCTCTCAACATACACCGCTCTTTTGAACAGAAGGAAAGATTATCCTTACCTGAGCAGAAAAGGAACGCTTTCCCGCGCACTGGAACTTTGTAAAGAAGACCTTCGAAGGTTTAGAGAATTTACGGAAAATCGTTATGAAACAAAGAAATTCGTTGCTCAACTCTTTGAGCTTCATCCGTTTCTTGAAGGCAGGAGAGACCTTGTTTGGAAATTCCTGAAGGCCTTACCTGCGAGAAAAAGAAAAGAGTTCATCCATAAGTATCTTGAACTCGGAGATAAAGACAGAGGGGTAATAGATACCTTCATGAGAAACTACGTTCGCTACGACAGGAACTGGGGCCTGAGACTCAAACCTCCTGCAGAACTTTATCCCTTCACCCAGAAATACAGGCTAAAGAAAACCCAGACCGCCCTCGCTTACTGGGCGCTGGATAAAAAGAAGGAAAGGGAAAAGCTGAGAACGCTGCTTTGCAGCGGATGCGAATCCCTTCGGGATTGACCCGAACTCCTGCGGAGTTGATTACAAATACAAGAGCGGGTATAGGGTCTGGGGTCTAGGGTTTAGAAAAATTCGTACAACGTATAACGTACAACCAACAACGATAATTGAGATTCGAGATGGCCGCTATGCGGCTGGTGAGCACGCTGCGCGTGGGTAAGCCCTGCTACGCTGGGGGTAAGCCTGACTACGTCAGGGGTGCCAACTGCTGCTCAGTTGAAAAAACTGTCATTCTGAAGGTGTTCTATCCAGAATCTGGCTTTCTTAAGTACGAGATCCTGAATCAAGTTCAGGATGACAGCTTTGTTTTTCAAGGCACGTTTACCAGTTTACAACTTTGCAAGCATCTAATCTTTTTCAACTCCGAAGGGATTCGTATCCGTCGCGCAGCGGCCATCTCGGATCTCGGCTCTCGGATTCTCGGTTATTGAGCCTCAAATAACAATTACCTCTCTATTTCCTAATTCCCGGAAGTTTTTGATATCAATATCGATATATTTTTGGATGGGCTCGCTTGAAAGAATTTTTACCCCGTTGTGTTCAGTGTAGTAGAGATTATGGTAGCTGTCTTCAGGATCTGAGCAATATTTCATTGCCCAGATGTTTTCAAAATCGCTCAAAAAGCAGGTTAATGAAGTGAATTTTCTCTCTTTTTCTATTTCCTTCGCGCTTTCAAGGAGGGCTTCTTTAGGAGACATTTTTTGAAGTTTTTCAAGGATCTTCGAAAAATAGTATTGGCTATCTATTTGCCCGTTTTCGCTTGATATCCCATGAATTGTCCCATTATGAGCAAAGACATAAGTTTTTTCCTCTATACTTGCAATAAAGGGATGCACGTGATTAAGATTAACTTTATATCCCGGAGAAGCTTTTCTGGCATGGAATAAAGAAAGCCACGCTTTCGGAGGATGGTATTCTGTGCTCCAGATAGAAGCCGTATCTCTGAGGATTCCTGCTCTATCCTGACTTACATAAAAAACCCCAAAACCGTCACCATGTGGGTTCTTTATTCCATCGACCGCCATAGATTTTAGAAATTCAAAATAAATCTTTGTTTCAACATCTTTTTTAGCTTTTATAGCTACCATTCTGCACATGTTATCACCTTCGGAAACGAGATTTGATGACTGAGATTCGATAACCGGGATCCGGGAGGGCAAGACAACCAATAGCAAATTATATTAACCACGAAGGGCAGAACATGTTCTGCCCCTACGATAAAAAGCAACGATCTATTACAGCCTTACAAGTCTGACTCGTCATCCTGAACTTGTCTCGTCATTCTTAACTCGATTCAGAATTTCAACCTTAAAACAAACCCAGATTCTGGATTAAACATCTCCAGAATGACAGGTATCCGTTGGCTTCTGAAAAATGACAGCGTCTGCAAGCCTCCTGGACGTAGTCCAGCACTTCGCAGCGTAGCTGCTTCCCGCCGAAGGCGCGTGTCAACTGCACAGCAGTTCGCAACAACTCCGCAGGAGTTCGTGACAATCCCGGAGGGATTCGTGTCCGCTGTTCCGCAGCGCACAACCTCGCAAGCGTCCTGTTTTCTCGGATCTCGGACTCCCGGTTCTCGATCCTTATTCTTTCCCAATTATTTCTTTCACGAAGTATTCGTGAATTCTCAAATCATCCGTTAGCTCGGGATGAAAGGATGATGCGAGAATTTTGCCCTGCTTAACTAACACCGGTTTTTCTTTATACGTGGAGAGTACTTCAACACTGTCCCCGCATTTTTCTATTATAGGAGCTCTAATAAAAATCGCCCTAAAAGGGGTATCCCCTATAGCCGGTATTTCGAGATCGGTTTCAAAACTCGCTACCTGTCTTCCATAACCGTTTCTTTCAACCGCTATGTCCAGAACACCGAGAGTTTCCTGTTCGGGATAATTTATTATTTCACGCGCTAAAAGTATCATGCCTGCACAGGTAGCGTAAACAGGTAGCCCTGAAGCAATCGCTTCTCTCAGAGCGTCCCAGAGTTCATTATTTTTTCATCAACCGTATCATGGTTGTCGATTCGCCGCCAGGCATGATCAACCCGGAAACTTCCGCAAGCTCCGAAGTGCTTTTTACCCATAGGGGTTCATTTCCCGTTTTTTCTATCATTCTAAGGTGCTCCTGGATGTCTCCCTGGATACCGAGAACCCCTATTTTCAAACTTACCAGCCCCTCTCCTGTAGTTTAACATCAAGCTCTTCAATATCTTTACCTTCCATCGGCTGCCCAATGTCTTCACTAATCTTTGCAAGCATTTTGGGATCGTCCCAGTGAAGAACTGAATCAACTATGGCTCTCGCCATTTTTTTCGGATCTTTGGATTTAAAGATTCCAGAGCCAACGAAAACACCATCTGCGCCAAGCATCATCATGAGCGCAGCATCAGCAGGAGTTGCAACTCCACCGGCGGCAAAGTTAACAACGGGAAGTCTGCCCAGCTCACGAACCTGCTTCAATATCTCCACAGGTGCACCGATTTCTTTTCCATAATGGACAAGTTCTTCATCACTCATGAGTTGTACTCTTCTTATTTCTTCATTCACCGTACGCATGTGTTTTACAGCTTCAATAATGTTTCCTGTACCAGCTTCACCTTTGGTTCTTATCATCGCAGCACCTTCAGCAATTCGCCTGACTGCTTCTCCAAGATTTCGTGCTCCACAAACGAACGGAACTTTGAACTGATGTTTATCAATGTGATATTTATCATCGGCTGGAGTGAGAACTTCAGATTCATCAATGAAATCAACGCCAATAGCTTCAAGGATTCTGGCTTCAGCGGTATGGCCTATTCTCACTTTTGCCATTACAGGTATTGAAACTGCCTCCATTATCGATTTGATAAGTCTGATGTCGGCCATTCTCGCTACGCCGCCTTCTTTTCTTATGTCTGCAGGGACTCTCTCAAGGGCCATTACGGCAACAGCACCGGCTTCCTGGGCTATCTTAGCCTGTTCAGGTGTTGTGACATCCATGATAACCCCGTTTTTGAACATTTCAGCAAAACCTTTTTTTACTACCCATGTTCCCCTTTCTTCCATACTACTCACCTCTCTTCTCTATTTGTTATTGTTCCAATAATCCACTTCCACTTTAGAAAGCCTCGACGTATCTCCCTTTTTCCTGCCGTATTTTGCACACGGCCGTCCGTTTACTTCAACAACATCAGCTGTGAAATCTACCTTTTCTTTCAGTAACTTTGAACCAACACCGTAAACATCTGCTGGCACTTCCAATTTCTCAAACAGTTCTATTTTTTTTGCGTCGAAACCACCGCTAACTACTATCTTTAGATCTTTCATACCGTACTTGTCAAATTCCTGTCGAGCTTTCCAGACCAGTTCCGGACATACTCCCAAAGACGAAGTATCTTTTGGTACAACAGAACGATCTCTGAGCGTTCCAGAGGTATCGAACCTGACACCCCAGATCTTTCCTTTACCCGGACCTATAACAATTGAAGGATCGCTTTCCCCAAGAACAAATTTCTTTCCTGTTGCCCTTTCGTAAAATCTCGCAATAACGCGGTATGTGGTATTAATTACATCGTTATCCCAATCAACGAGAACTATCCTGTTGACTTTTTCACTGATATACTCATCGAAGGCAACGGCAGCGTCCTCAGTATTTCCCTCATAGGCGGCTATAAGAGCATGAGGGATGGTACCCATGCTTTCAACGCCCCAGTAATCAGCATTGGCATCCGTGGATACGCCAAAAGCACCGGCTTTTAGGGCAGCATAACCATCGATCGCCTGTGTCCAGAAGTGATCAAACCGCGCACTGAAGAATAATATGGGTTTTCCCTTCGCCGCATTCACCACTTTTTTAACAGCCGTAGCTGTTGATGAAGCGCGCGCCATTACTCCTAAAAGTATGGTTTCAAGATAGCCAAAATACCTGGGATCTCCCTTTATGGTCATCACCGGTTCCATATCCTTACATTCATCGCCATCGTACAGGGCGTGCACTTCAATTTCAGGCCATTTATCCACCCATAATTTGTTCAATTCAAGTTTCAGTTGCCACTTCTTCGCCGATAGCTCATGCAAGGCTTTCAGGTTCATATCCCAGGCGGCATACTGAATTTTTCTTTCCACTTCGAGGATCTTCTCAAAAAGCTCGTTTGCCTTTGTTTCGTCTTTGTAATATCCTGTCCCAAACCTTAAAATTGCAAGCGCCTCATCGATTCCAACAACTATCGTGTCATTCCTTGGGAAATACTGGTACAGGACTTCTGACGACTTATTTGCTTTTTTCAAAACCTCGACATACCGGGTAAAATATTTATCTGAATAGTAACCAGCTCTTATTTTGTCAATTGGTACCTTGAATACCCGCGGATCTAATCTTTTTTTCATTCAATCACCTCTACATTGAGCACCTCTTTCATCTGCCTCAAAGCAAATCTGTGAAGATCGTTGTCATAGGAGATCACGCCTTTTTCATACAAAACCACTTTAAGTTTCCTGTTCCTCAGCTCTTCGACAGTGAAGAGCACACATATATTGGTCACCACGCCTGCTACATGAAATTCATCCAGATCAAGTTCCCTGATTAACGCATCGAATTTGGTCTGATAAAAAGCACTGTATTTCCTTTTCTTTATCGTATAATGCTTTTCATAACCTATAAGCTCACGTTTTACGACGTCAGCAAGTTCTACTCCTTTTGTCCCTTTAACACAATGAGGGGGCCAGTACTCAAATTCCGGGTCATCCTTCTCATGAAAATCCATGGTGGTGATTATCGGTAAACCCTGCCTCTTGAACCGATCTATCAGTTCAAGCACCACCGGAAAAATCTTTCTGGAACCATCAACAAAGAGTGCTCCTCCCGGTTCGACAAAATCTTTCTGAAGGTCGATAAGGAGTAAACTTTTGATAATACCACCCCTGAAACAATTCTATCGCAGAATCCCTAACACTTCAATACAAATTAAAAAGCGGGGCATTCGCCCCGCATGCACTGTGCTTTCAGTTTATAACCACTCAAAAGATATTTTGGACATATCGGATTTGATGAACAGCTGGCAGGTTACTTTTGCGTGCTCTATGTTTCGGGAAACATATCCTTCTTCTCTTGGAATGAGCTCTTCAAAACTACTCCAGTTGAGCTCGCCTTCATGCACAATGGTCACGCCGACATCCCTTGGAACTCTAAGATTCAAAGAGGTTACCTCACATTCCACCTCTATTCTGGAATCACGCATCTTAGACGGAATCAATGATAACCTCGAAAGATTCGCTCTTATAGTGGCACTGTCGAGATTGATGTTTGAAAAATCCAGCACTGAATCCGTTCCATCAAGGGTAGCATTCAAGAATATAACCGGTTTGCTGTTAAGTTCAACATCTACCCGGGATTTGGATAGAACACTGGAAACGCCCGCTTTGGCTTTACACTTTACCTTTAAATTCGCTTTAGAATTGTCCATGTTGTACTGGACATTACCATTAAAATCTTTTTTATCGAAATTCATATTTACTTCAAAACCCTTGTCCTCCTTACCATCTACAAGAAGTACCTTACTAAGGTTAGCATCCAGTTCAACTTCATAAGTATTGGCTTCAATGGGTCTGGACAAAGAGATATGTTGCCTGGAAGAAACTTTGCGAACCTTGGAGAATCGAGGGTTTCTAAAAAGGGACATTATCCCCCAACTGAGCATATAGGAACCTATGAGTGCCAGCAAAAGCTCTCCAAAATTCCAATCCAGTCCCCATATATTGAATGCATCGATTATCAAAACGGTAGCAAAAATCAAGCTTCCCAGGTATTCACCTTTCGGGTATCTGAAAATCTTCAAACCGTTGTTTATGAATAAAGCAGCAAACAAGAGTTCAAACAGCACCCAAAAAGAAAAATCGATTACGTTTATACCCGAAAGTAATATTAATGTACCTATGAATATAGCAACAATTGCTCCAAATTTCACTTTTCTTTTCCTCCTTTCGTTATGAGCGTCAAAATATTTCGACTTTCCACAACATGCGCTCATTCTTCTTTTCCTCCCTTTCCTAACAACTCGTTTATTTCTTCATCATTATATCCCAGCAAAGAAAGGATCTGTCGCGCATGCTCTTCCGTAATTTTCCCGTCATTAAACAACTTCAGTGTTTTCTCTGTTTCCTTGTCTTCTTCAAAATACATTGGTTTAGAGATTTCCTCTTTCAAATCATCGAAAGTATTCTCTTGCCTTGGTTCAACTCTTTTTGGCATTTCAAACCCCTCCTGAGCTTTTATCCACACATCGCCAGAAACAGAATTCATGGTGATTCTTTCTCTCGGTTTATCTGGATCCGCCTCGATAATGTAGAACTTCTTTTCTTTAACGAATGGAAGTTTCGAAAAGACATCGCCGCTAACAGTGGAGAGAAGGACTTCTACGTTCGGTTTCTGAGAATAAATAACTTCAAGATCACCGCTTACTGTGGAAACGGTCAAATCCCTACTCATTGGTGCTAAATGAACTATCCTGATATCCCCCGAAACCGTTCCAAAACGCGCATCCCTGAAGTTAAAATCCTTAAGGACACAATCACCACTGACATCGTCCAACCTGAAAGTTTCAGCTGATCCAGAGAAAATGCTTGTATCACCGGAAACGGCATTTATTCTTAAATCACTTAGATATACCCCTGAGATTGTTATATCTCCGGAAGCAGTCCCTATCTTTAATCTTTCAATCTTTTCCGGCAAATAAACCTTTGCTTTCTCTATTCTTTCATTGTCAAAGATATTGTGAAATAATCCTGTAAATCCCTTTATCTCTTTTTTCTCGAATCTTATGCGTAATTCTGATCCCCTAATTTCTACAACTGGTTCATAGTCTTCCTCATCTGTTTCAACCTCAGCTATAAGTATGTTTTCCTTGGTGGAGATTATTTCCAGGTCAGCTGAAGCGGTATATAAAGACACGCTATCTATTTTCTCAAGTTCATAGGTGAAGCTTTTCATAAGGCCCCCTCCTTATTTTTCAAATCTCACTCTTCAAATCTGATTTCTATCCTGTATTCATCGGTGTCTACATTGATCGTTTCACCTGTACTCATAGCCTCTTTTATGAGTTCATCCATATCTATGTCCAGATCTACATCCAGATCATTAGAGCCAATCTTGAATGATTTACCTTTCATAAACTTCGAAGCAAAAGAGGCGAGTTTTGCTGGAAGTGTTATATTAACTTCTGTCTTATTTTTTAATTTATTGAAAACCTCTATTTTCAACCTTCTCGCCATCTTTTGCTTGGTTTCAACAACCTTAATAAGCTCCTCCATTAAGTCAAATCCCTGATCAGGGGTTATTTTTTTCTCGTATATTAAATTCAGTATCCTCATTATCTCTTCTCTATTCATCTTTTACACCTACCTCCTGCGCTTAATTTTTCGTAAAAGTTCGAGAGCCTCATCAGGTTTCATTTCCCCGGACTCAAGTTTTTCAAGTATCTTGATTGTTTCTTCCTGTTCTTTATCCACGGTATCGTATCCCATGCTCCTAACAATATCTTCCAGTCTGTTTTTTGCCGTTGGATACGAAATATTGAGTTCCTTTTGGACCTCCGAAAGGTTTCCCCGATTCTTGATAAAAATCTTGAGAAATGCGAGCTGCTCCGGTGAGAGCTTCATAATCTCATCGAGTTCGAAGCGCCCCCTTATCGTGGTACCACAGCTATCGCAGTGATACTCTGTTATCGCCAGTTTGTCCCCGCATACAGGGCAATTCGAAATGGGTCTTCTTTTCACATCATCACCTCCAAACATTTTATTTTTACTTTCATAATCCTTAGCCTTTGCTTTTTATTATACAACTTAAATATGATAAAAGTCAATTATATGAGTAAAATTCTTATTCGAGAGAACGAGGATCAAGATCCGTGAAAAGACGTTGTAGGTTGTACGTGACAATCGAGAACCGAGAAAGCGAGAGGGCGAGAATATAGAATCGTTTTTGGTTGTACGCGTATAAAACGAGAGATCGAGAACCCGAGAGTCCGAGAACCGAGAGCTGCTTCGCAGCGGGTACGAATTCCTTTGGGATTGATACGACCGGCTTCGCCGGTGATACGAACTCCTACGGAGTTGACCCAAACTGCTGTGCAGTTGACACGCGCCTTCGGCGGGAAGCAGCTACGCTGCGAAGTGCTGGACTACGTCCAGGAGGCTTGCAGACGCTGTCATTTTTCAGAAGCCAACGGATACCTGTCATTCTGGAGATGTTTAATCCGGAATCTTAGTTCGCCACTGTCATTCTGGAAATCTTTAATCCAGAATCTTAGCCCGTACCGTTATTCTGGAAATGTTTAATCCAGAATCTGGGTTTCTTAAGTACGAGATCCTGAATCAAGTTCAGGATGACAACCTCTGGAAAGACGTGAAGATCATACGCTGAAGTGCGGAGCAACGCTCTGGACGCTCACAAGTTTGACGCTTACAGAGGGTGACGATTGCGAGGCTGATAAGAACCGAAGATTTGGGATTCTATATTTCCTGCGAAATAGGGCTGCAGTACCGGCCAGCGTGGATACCTGGTTTTTACTTCAACGTTGTGAGCCTCAGTCTTCGAACATCGCCCTATCAGCTGACAATGTTGCAGGCCTCCTGAACGTAGTCCAGCACTTCAGCCAGCTTTGCTGGCTCCAAGCGTCATCATCTTCCATCGTAACTAAATGTTTACCAAAAGAACACCCTAATCTGTATGATGAAAATTACCAATCTATGGTAGACTTATGATGAAAATATTCTTCATACATATTACCCACATTTTAATCCGGCCTTTGGCCGCAAAAGGGGAGGGTTTAAGTATGAGAAAAGTGCTTGTTCTTTTGCTCGTGTTAGTTTTGTTTGCTTCACTTGCAACTGCCAAGATTATCTTCTGGACTACTGAAGTCGAATCAAACAGGATGCAGAGAATAAGAGCACTCGCGACATTGTTTAGAGCGAAAACTGGAATAGTTGTAGAGGTTGTGCCGGTTGAAGAAAATGACCTGCTGAGGCAAATTCCAATTGCCAAAGCTTCAGGAACACTTCCGGATGTTGTCGAAGGTGGAATTGAACCAATGCTTCTTCTCGGAAGTGAGGGGCTCTTAAATGAAGATCTCGCCGCTGAAATCATTAATGAATTTGGTGATATCTACACAGGCGCCTCCAGGCTCCTTTCCAATGGTAAAGGAGGCTACTTTGCGATTCCTTTCCACGCCTGGGTCCAGGGTATCTGGTACAGGAAAGACATGTTCGCAGAGAAAAAACTGACACCTCCTATTTCCTGGTACGATATTCTAACAGCAGCAAGGGAAATCCATGATCCTGAAAATGGTGTTTACGGTATAATATTGCCGAAAAAAGCGGATGCTTACGCAGAACAGGTATTCACCGAAATAGCCCTTGCGAACGGTGCAAGACCAATCGACCTTGAAGGAAATATAAAATTCAACACCCCAGAAATGATTGAAGCTTTCAGGTTCTACAAGGAACTTGGAAAATATTCAAAACCCGGATTCACAACCGTCTTGGATGCTTTAAAAGGTTATCTCGCTGGTGAAACGGGAATGATTTTCTATTCAACCTACATAATGGATGATATCGCTGTTGAAGAGGTCCAGAGAGGTAGAATCGATAAGTTTGACCCGAAGCTTGTTGTCAATACCGGTTTTGCCAATTACATGATAAATATCAAGCCAAGCTCTTATGGGCAGGTAGTCGCACTTGGAATACTGAAAACATCGAAAAACAGCGAAGAAGCCAAAGAATTTGTCAAATTCTTAATGGACGGATCTAACTACATCTACTGGCTCCACATGGCTCCCGGCGGAATGAACCCAACGAGAAAGTCGGTAGCCGCGGATCCTGCTTTCCTTAATAATCCGGTTCTTGAAAGGTACGGTAGCGAAAAGATTCAGGAGATCATCGCTGCTCTCGAGAACGTGGAAAGGTTTGACTTCTATGAAGGCCATGTACTGATGGATATGAGTAAGATTTCTGGTAACTTCATCATTGGTAAGGCGATCAACCTCATGTTTGCAAATGATTGGACTCCGGAAGAAGCGGCTAATTGGGCACAAGCTGAAGCCGAAAAGATTCTCGGGAAATAATTGAACGGCCCCATTTTTCCCGGTGGCCTCTGCAAGAGGTCACCGGGTTTTTATGGAGGTGTAAGACTTTGACTAACTCGCGAATGGCAACAGTGGGGACACTAAAAAAGAAGGAAAGTTCTCTCGGTTGGAAGCTGATCATGCCAACGATAATTCTTATAGCAGCTTTTATACTATATCCTGTCGCCTATAACATATACCTTAGCTTTTTTGATGTTTCCCTTTCCCCAGAGAAACCGAACGAATTTGTTGGACTTAAAAATTATATCAATATCCTTTCAGATCCCGATTTCTGGAAATCTTTTTCGATAACTGTGTTGTTCACAATTCTAACCGTCGGTGGAAGTATAATCCTTGGAATTGTCGTGGCACTTATGATGAATAGGGACTTTTTTGGGCGTTCGCTGGTACGGGCATTGTTGTTGCTTCCATACATAACCCCTTTGATTGCTATCGTGTTCGCGTGGCGATACATCTTTCTCCCAATCGACGGTCCGCTGATAAGGTTACTGGCCGGGATAGGGTTGATCGATCCGGGAGTTGATTTCATAAACAATCCGAACAATGCTTTCTGGGTAGTATCCATATTCAATATCTGGAGAAACTTTCCTTTTGTCTATCTTATGATCCTTTCACGACTGCAGTCTATCTCTTACACACTATACGAGGCCGCTGAAATAGATGGCGCAAATTCCATTCAGAAATTCAAATACATCACATTACCGGAACTCTACTTTGTAATTGGTTCTGTCGCTCTTTTGAGAGGTATCTGGAACTTTTACAAATTCGATGAAGTTTATTTGATGTCAAAATTCGCTGGCACGCTCCCGATATACATCTATGAGAAAGCATTTGTTGGTGTTCCGGAACAGGGTGTTGCTGCTGCGATTGCAACGATCTTGTTCGTTGTAATGTTCATCCTGATCGGAATATACGTAAAGAGGGTGTTGAAATGGTAAAGGCGAAAAATATACCCAAAAAAATTGGTTTCTATATACTGGTTATCCTGGTGGTTCTTTTTGTTGCCTATCCGTTCGCCTGGATGATTTCCGTATCTTTAAGGTACGACACCGATGCCTTTGAACCTGGTATAATCCCAAAGAGGCCTACTCTCAGACAATACGGTGAACTTCTTGGTTTTGTCAAATCCATAAGAGAAGAGCTCTCCCGTGAGGAAGAACAACTGACAGAACTCATAAAAGATCTCCCCCCGGAATTGCAAAAACAGGTTGCTGCTGAGATTAAAGCCCAGAGGAAACAGGAATCCTTTCCATTTCTCAGATTTTTCCGGAACAGTTTAACAGTTGCTGGGATCTCCGCTTTCATAAGTCTTGTCGTTTCCGTTTTTGGCGCGTATTCTTTCAGTCGTCTCGAGTACGTCGGAAGAGGTGTCTTACAACGTGGCGTTCTTGTAGTTTATCTGTTCGGTGGAACTATACTCGCGGTACCGTTGTACCAGATATTTGTGAAACTAGGATTTGTTGGCTCTGGTTTAAAATCTTTCCTTGCGCTTTTCATAATATACATCGTACAAACGTTACCCGTGTCGCTCTACATGCTGGGAAATTACTTTAGAACAATACCTTACTCCATAGAGGAAGCAGCGATAATAGATGGCTGTACCAGAATCCAGGCGATATTCAAAATAGTTGTTCCGTTATCATTACCTGCTATTGTAACTGTCTATATTTATGCCTTCATGATAGCGTGGAACGAATTCCTTTTTGCTTCTATTTTTGTAAGGCCGTACCCAACATACTATACTCTTCCTATCGGTTTGAATGAACTCTTCTACTCTGAACATGCTATCTGGGGAAAGATGATGACGGCTTCTGTACTAACGGCTCTTCCTGTTGTCGTTATGTTCACAATAATGGAAAAATACCTAACAAGCGGTTTAACCGTTGGTGGAGTTAAAGAATAATGGAGGTGGTCGTAATGTTTGCGGTGCCTGACGAAATTATTGAAACACTGGAGTACTTTGGAAAGATTAAAGTGGTTGTTGGAATCCCGAGTTATAATAACGCATCAACAATTTCATTCGTAACCAAAATGGCTGCGGAAGGAATAGAAAAATATTTTGGAGGCTGTGGGATAATAGTCAACGCTGATGGAAATTCGAATGATAGAACCCGTCAAGTCTTTTTGAGTACAGATACTGGTAAGATCAAAAAGCTTTCTTATGTGTATAAAGGTATTCCAGGAAAAGGAAGTGCAATGAGATCGGTTATGGAGATTTCTTGCAAAATGCAAGCACCGGTAACCATATTTTTAGATTCCGATTTGCGCAGCATTAAACCATGGTGGTTAGAACGTCTTGGAATTCCAATTCTTGATGGCAAAACTTCTTATATAACCCCCTATTATGTGCGTCATAAATATGACGGTACTATCACGAACAACATCTGTTATCCCGTTACTTCCGCGCTGTATGGCCTTAAAATAAGGCAACCTATCGGCGGAGATTTTGGGGTTGGTCTGGAAATGATAGAGAAATACATGACCAAACCCGAAGACGTTTGGGAAACCGACGTTGCCAGATTTGGAATCGATATATGGATGACAACCATAGCGATAAACGAATCTGAAAAAAGACCTATGCAGGCAGCTTTGGGTGCAAAAATCCATGATGTGAAAGATCCTGGAAAACATCTGGGACCTATGTTCAGCCAGGTTGTAGGAACACTGTTCACCCTCATGCAAACCTACGAAGAACGATGGAAGAGCATTACAAAGCTTGAAACAGCTGAGATTTACGGGGATGTTCCCGATGTAACTCCCGAACCCCTGGAAGTGGATATTGAAAATTTGAAGAAAAAAGCAATTGAAGGTACAAAGAAGGTTGAAGGCTTTGTGTCAGAATTTCTTCCCGAATATCTGCAGAAGCGCTTTTACTCGGTAAGTACTGAGGGAACTTTAGATAAAGAAAACTGGGTAGACTTTGTCTATGAATTTGCTAAACTTTATAAAAATACTCAGTTGAGGAAACAAATCATAGATGCTATGATACCTTTGTATTTCGCGAGAGTTGCAGACTTTGTGTATAAGACGATCGATCTAGATTCCCGGAAAGCTGAAACATTAGTAGAAGACCTTGTTCAGGTTTTCCTGAAGAAAAAATCCGAACTGGTTGATAGGTGGTGATAAACTCCGTGATAATCGTTCAGCTAAAAGGTATATACGATTCTTTGAGTGAATCAGAAAGGCGTGTTGCTAAGTATATTATTGAGAGGCCGGACGATGTTATACATTACACTATAACAGAGCTGGCAAAGTTTTCTCATTCCAGTGAAGCTACTGTATACCGATTGGTTAAAAAGTTAGGGTTTAGTGGATACCAGAGCTTTAAGATATCTCTTGCTAGAGAGTTGAGCATACCCCAGGAAGTAATAGAAGAAGGTAGCGAAGGTAGTTACCAAAACTTTGTAGAAAGAATCGTTCAGGAAAACATATCACTGGCAAAAGAAACCATGGCTGTTCTGGATCTTGATGCGTTGAAAAAAGCTGTGGAACTGATAATTAACGCCAGGAGGTTGGTCTTTTTTGGTGTTGGTAGATCTGCCGTGGTAGCTCAAAGTGGAAGTTTTAATTTTGCTTTGCTGGGTTTTTCCAGCACTCATTACATCGATCCGCATGCTCAGGTTATGGTTGCCTCTGGTTTAACGAATGAAGACGTTGTTGTTGGAATCTCACACACAGGAACGATAAGAGATACTGTGAAATCTGTGCAGGTAGCCCATGCAGCGGGGGCGAAAACAATCGTCATAACCTCCGGTATAAACTCCCCGATAACGGAGGTAGGAGATGTGGTTCTCTACACTGCGGCCGGGAAACCATCAACAAGCGAATTCACTGTCAGCAGGATCGGTGAATTTCTGATTCTTGATATCCTTTACAAAACAGTTGTAGCACGCATGAGCGAACGTCTCAGTAAGCATTTCGACAAACTGGAAGAAATATTGAAACCAAAAAGGTTCTAATCTCTCATTTTCTGGGACCGAAAAGGATTGTTCCAAGCCTTATCATATTTGCGCCTTCTTTAATGGCTATTTTATATGAATCTGACATACCCATAGATAACCATTTCATCTCGACTCCCGGTAGTTTTTCTCTGGAAAGGTTCTCAAACAGCTCACGGGTCAAACTGAAGTAAGGGCGAAGTTCTTCTGGAGCGTCAACAACAGGCCCCATCGTCATCAAGCCTTCGATTCTAATGTTTTCAAGTTTAGAGATCTCTTCGACTAACCGAAAAACATCTTCGGGAAGAACTCCTGCTTTTTGTTCTTCTCTGCCACTGTTGACCTCTATCAGAACCGGCATGACTTTGCCGAATTGTGCAGCACGCTTGTTGATTTCATTTGCTATCTTTACTGAATCAACAGTCTGTATCATGTCGAAAATCTGTACAGCTTTTTTCACTTTATTTTTTTGGAGATGACCTATCATGTGCCATTGTGCTTTTTTCCCCACCGCTTCAAAAGCTTTCTGTGCTTCCTGCACATAGTTTTCACCGATTATTTCTATTCCAGCCTCTATTGCTTCTAATATTTCCTCTGGTGTTCGGGTTTTAGCTGCAGCAACGACGGTAACATAATCCGGTATCTCAGAAAGAATCTTCTTAATGTTCTCCTTTATTCCCATTAAAACACCTCCATAAAAATTATAGCGCAATCAGTAGGGACGTTTTACAAAATAACCGAATTTTCTATTAATTGGTGGTTCGCTATCCTGATGATATAATTTTGAAAACCCAATTCAGATAATAGACCTTTCCATTCCAAAACCATTCAACAGAAGTGAAATACTGTCTATAGCTGGTAGAGGGGGGAGAGAATGCTTGAGGGAAAATCTGTCAGGCTAAGGGCTTACAGAAAAGAAGATGTTGAATTAGCATGGAAGTACATCAACGATCCTGAAGTGAAAAGTTATTTGGTTCCAGGAATACCCTTTCCCATGACTCTGGAAGAAGAGTACAAATGGTATGAAAACTTGAGTTCTTCGAAGGATACCTATAACTTCGCCATAGAAAGGATAGAGGATGGTCAGTATATAGGTGGCTGCGGAATCAACGAAGTCAACTGGAAGAACAGCTACGCTTACGTCGGGATCTTTCTGGGTAAACCTTACTGGTCTAAGGGTTACGGTACAGAAGCCATGAAATTGCTGCTCAGATTCATTTTTGAAGAGATGAACCTTAATAAAGTGCTCTTAAATGTCTATTCCTTCAACGAGCGCGCTATAAGAAGCTATGAAAAATGCGGGTTCGTAGTAGAAGGCCGTTTGAGAGAGCAGATTTTTAGAAAAGGAAAATACTACGACGAAATAATTATGGGGATTTTAAGGCGAGAATTTCTAAGAACTATCTCTGATTAACAAATAGGAGGTGTCGCCCAATTGAAAGTATTTCTGGTAGTTTCCCTTCTATTACTTTCAATAAGCATATTTGCTTTGAACAAACCTATAGCTCTACTTTTAAACGACGGAGACTATCTAAATACTACCTCTCTCATAGAAAAAGCACTTAAAGATCTCAAAGTTGATTACAAGCTTTACAGAACTTTTCTCGGAGAATTCCCGGAAAAAGGAAGTTATTCGGGCATAATTTGTAGCGGTGGAAGTGATATGAGCGCTTTTTTTAATAATGATGGAAGCGCGAAAGAAACGGTAAAACTAATAACGGAAAGCAATGTCCCTGTTCTGGGGATATGTATGGGACACCAGCTAATTGGTAAGATCTACGGAGCATCTCTAATCTATCTCGAAGAACGCGGCTGGATTGAGGTAAAAGAACTGAAAGATAACGTTCTTTTCACAGGCTTACCGGAAGTCTTCAATGTCTGGGAAAATCACATGTATACTCTCAATAAAGTTCCCGAAGATTTCGAACTCCTCGCTATCGGTGAATCCGGTTCCATTCAAGTGATAAAACACCGTGAAAAGCCAATTTACGGCGTTCAATTTCACCCGGAAAAGGGCGACAACAAGAAATTTAATCATGGTTTCATGGTGCTTTTGAATTTCATCACTCTGGTGGAATACTATGACTCTAAGTCTTATTAAAGTTGTAATTTCGTGGAGGTGATAAGGTGATACTGCTCAGTCATTTCGATGCTTTCGGTGAAGATAGAGAAAACTCCACAGAAATACTGTTAAGTACCTTTAAAACCCGGAACAATGTACAAGTCGTCAAACTCCCTACTGTTTTCAGAAAAAGTGGTGAGATACTTATAAAAGAAATCGAAAAGACTAAACCTTCTGCAGTGGTCATGCTGGGACAAGCCGGTGGTAGAACGGCTGTAACCCCGGAAAAAGTGGCTATAAACATTATGGATGCAAGGATAAAAGATAATGAAGGAAACAAACCCTGTGATGAGCCTGTGGTTGAAGGTGGACCAACCGCTTACTTTTCCACTCTTCCTGTAAGAGAAATAACTGAAAAACTCAGGAAAAACGGAATTCCCGCTGCTATTTCCTACACAGCGGGGACTTTTGTATGCAACAGCCTTTTCTACCAGATTATGCATTACCTATCTGAAAATGATTTAAGTATAAGAGCTGGATTTATTCATTTTCCGTATCTTCATCGGCAGGTAGCTGAAAGACCGCAAATACCTTCCATGGGGCTTATCGAAATGCAGCGGGCCATGGAGATAATCCTGGAGGTCGTGGAGGCCAAGCTATGAAGATAGCAATAGCGGAAATTGCACCTTTCTGGGAATCCAAGGATGAAAACAAAAAAATGGTGAGTGAGCTCTTCAACCAAGCCCGTGCTGGAGAAGTTGAACTCCTGCTATTTCCAGAGATGACCCTCACAGGTTTTACTATGAACACATCCATGTACGATGATGGAAAAGACCTGGAATTCTTCAAAGAAAATGCAGAAAAATATGGAATTGCCGTTGTTTTTGGTCGTATTGTAAAGCACAAAGATTCATTCTATAATGCAGCTACCTTTTATGATCCTTTCACGAAAACCACAATGGATTATTTCAAAAGAAAACTCTTTAAATACGGAAAAGAAGATCAATATTATACACCTGGAGACAGAGCGAGCAGATTCAGGTACAAAGGGATAGAATTTTCACCCTTTGTTTGCTTTGATCTGAGATTTCCGGAATTATTTCGTGATGCGAAGGGTGCAGATGTTTTCATCGTCATTGCCAGCTGGCCTGAGAAGAGAAAAGACCACTGGCACACCCTCTTAAAGGCAAGGGCAATAGAAAACCAGACTTTCATATTCGGTGTAAATCGTTCAGGTGAGGATCCTATCACCACCTACGATCATCTCTCAATCGCTTTTGATTACTACGGTAACACGCTCAAAGCGATATCTCATGAACCGTTGAAAATCTACAATATTACAACAGAGATGCTCCAGGATATGTATCGCTGGAGAGAAAGTTTTCTGTTATGAGAATCGAGATCCGGGATTCGGTGAGAACTGTTTCACAATAGCTATATGTGACTTTGTCACGGCCGTGGTAACTTCGTTATTAGTAAAAAAGGAATCCGGCAAGCGCCAGATTCCTTTTTTAATTCGTTGTAAGTCTTCCAAACAACGGGACGGCAAGGGAAAGTGTCACGATTGCGAATATAACTAGCATAACCACATCATTTGATACGTTAGATAAATTGCCTCCGAGTATCATTACTTTTCTGAGTGCATCAGCAGTGTAAGTGAGCGGGAAGAACTTCGACAAAGTTTGCATGAACGACGGCATCTGTTCCACAGGAAAAAACACGCCTGAAAGGAACATCATGGGGAATGAGATGGTTGTAAGCACCATTTGACTCGTTTCCTGATCCGGTGCTCCAGCTGTTACGATTATGCCGACCCCGATAAAACTAAATATACCAAGAATCAGTATAAGTAATGTTAAAAGCAAAGAACCGTGGAGAGTAACACCAAACAGCAATACCGCCAAAGCCAGTATGATTATAGCCTGTAAAATCCCTCTCACAGTTTGTGCAAGGGTTTTGCCAAGAACGATAGAAGACCTCGGGATAGGAGTTGCCAGAATTCCATCGAGAGTTCCTCTTTCTTTTTCCATAGTAATTGCAGCCGCTAAACCGTTAACAACACTCATAATTGCAACCATAGCCATTATTCCGGGTGCCATGAATTCATAGTAATTGAATTCGCCGCCTCCTGGATTTTCTATTTCAACATCAAATTTTCCTCCCACACTCCCAAGGGAAGCACCAATAGACGAGGTTACTCCCTGAGCAGCAGCCATGGCTATTTGAGGGTTAGAGGGGCTGGGAATCAGTTTTATAGAGGCCTCTTGTTTTCTCAGTACCGCGGTTAGAAATCCCTCAGGAATTACCAAGGCAACGTCAACTTTTTCCTCAAGGAGGACCTCTCGGAGTTCCTCTTCACTTTCAACGAAGACGAAATTTTCGCTTCCTTTGCTTTCTATCATCTTTTTAAAACCTTTATCTAGAGAATAAACAGCAATCTTTATGTTGTCCCCGGATTGCACTTTTGGAAAGATGTATCCGGTTATGAGCATCATGAAGACAGGCATAACAAGAAAGGCAAATATTGCTGTCTTGCTGCGGAAAAAGTATTTTAGATTCTTTTATAGCTATTTGTACCGCGTACTTCATGAATGCATCATCCTTCTCCCTATGAATTTCATTTTCTTAACTGCCTGGTCGCGCATCTCGTGGCCTGTGAGTTTGATAAAAACATCCTCAAGGGATGGTTCAACACTCTTTATCGATATGATTTTGAGCGAATGCTTCGCAAAAAAGTTTGTTATAAATCCTACAGCGTTATCGCATTTCATGAATACCCTGATCTCTTCTGTCGATCTGCTTATTACCTTTTTCACACAATCTATACTCGACAGTTTCTCTACTATCTCGTTATTTATACCGGGTACTTCAAGATCGAAAATTTCGTCATCTGAATCTTTCAGAAGCCTTTTAAGATTTTTGGGGGTATCGAGAGCCACTATTTTCCCGTGATCGATTATCGCTATTCTATCGGAAAGCATATCCGCTTCCGTCATCATATGCGTGGTAAGGATAATAGTACGGCCTTCGTCATTCATTTTTCTTATGAATTCCCTGATGGCTCTCGTGGTCTGAGGGTCGAGCCCTAAAGTCGGTTCGTCGAGGAAAATGATTTTGGGATCGTGTAAGAGAGCTCTTATAACATTGATTCTCTGCCTCATGCCGGTGGAAAACTTACCAACCATCGTGTCTTTCCATTTGAGCATATCCACCACCTCGAGAAGTTCGAGACAGCGCTTTCTAGCTTTTTTATCATCGAGTCCGTTTAACTTTGCGAAGAACATGAGATTTTCCATGGCAGTGAGTCTGTCATAGAGTATCGTTTTTTCTGAAACCAGTCCGATCTTCTCTCTCACTTTTGATGGTTCCCGCAAAATATCATAACCTGCAACAATTGCTGTTCCTGAAGTTGGACGGGTTAGAGTGGTTAGTATTCTTATGGTTGTGGATTTTCCAGCACCGTTCGGACCGAGAAAACCAAGTATCTCTCCTTCGTTGACTTCGAA
The DNA here is from genome assembly GCF_001639905.1 of Kosmotoga sp. DU53. Classification (NCBI taxonomy): domain Bacteria; kingdom Thermotogati; phylum Thermotogota; class Thermotogae; order Kosmotogales; family Kosmotogaceae; genus Kosmotoga; species Kosmotoga sp. DU53. The sequence goes on from NZ_JGCK01000032.1 coordinate 27,685, forward strand.
AGACACCTGATCTACGGCAAGAACTTCCTTGAAACGTTTGGATAGATCTTTAGCTTCAATTACCTTCATTTTCTTTTTCCACCTCAGCTTTTAAGTTTGTTAGAATTTCGATTAAAGTGTTTAGTTCCGATATTAATTCATCGATGTGAGAGCCTTTTTTCCAGTTTGTCTTGTGGAGTTTTAACATTACCTTTCCTATATGTCGCTTAACAATTCCAGGAATGCTTGAAAAATTTTCGGGGAAGATGTCCTTACTTTTCACACCAACCAGGCGCGCCAGGGACTCAGCGAATTTTCTGTGGCTATTGACTAACTCTGCACGTTGGCTTTCGAGTTCCTCATGGATCTTTTTCCCTTTTTCGGTTGGATAATATAGCTTCCTTTTTCCTGAAGTTTCTGAATAGATGAGCCCATCAGAAACAAGCTTGTTCAAGACAGGATAAATTGAACCAGGAGACGGTTTAAATCCCATTTTTTCCTCAATGAGTTCCATTATTCTGTAACCATGTACAGGATACTTTTTCACCACGATACCCAGCACAGCAAATCTGAGAAATCCCTTGTTCAAGTATATCGCCTCCGATATATCGGTTTCGATATATTATATCAGAGCTTATTGAGTAATTCAAGATTATAAAGACGGAAATTTTTTGCAGCAACTCGAATCATTGAATAACTCACACGGGATATAAGCATGATAGGGGGGGATTCTAGTGAAAGTGGGCCTCCCTTTATCGGGTTGCAGCTTAGGCGATGGTACATTTCTGACATCCAAAAAATGTACGAAATTATGGTGGGTATTGACAAAATGGTGAAGGCGTTGCAGGAACTAAGATAATTGATGCCGGGCACACCGACATTCTCTTCTTTGAAGAGGGAATTCGTAAGAAACAACGAATTCAAGAATCTCGAAGACTTGTGTGAAAAACTGAAGGTATATCTGTCTTTTTACAACAACCTGAGGCCTCATGCGTCATTGAAATACCAAACAACAAGATATTATACTGAATTCTCTAGCCACAACGAGCCTGTGTATGTAAATCCTTGATGTTGCTCTGATTTTGTCCAATATTTGGGGGTCAGACCGCATCGAGAGTCCGAGAGTTCTTTTTCACCTCAAGTCACGCGGTATAATATAATGTTTTCTATCCTCAAGTATTGGAGGGATCCGTATGATAAAAATAATTACCGACAGCTCCTGCGACCTGCCTGATGAACTTATTAAGAAATATGAAATTCGTACGGTACCGCTTTCAGTTGAGATCGAAGGAGTACGTTATACCGAGCGTATTGACATTACCCCGGAACAGTTCTGGGAAAAGATGAAACGAGCTCGCTCTCTCCCAAAAACCTCTCAACCATCTCCCGCTCTCTTCGCTGAAGTTTTTAAGAAAGTTACTAAAGAAGGTCATGTACCTCTTTGTATAACAATTTCCTCAAAGTTGAGTGGTACATACCAATCAGCAATGCTTGGAAATGAATTGGTTGGTAAAAAGGCCGTTGTCTTTGATTCCCTTGCCGGTTCACTTGCTCATGGTATCCAGGTGCTTATGGCTGCTCGACTCGCCACCGCTGGTAAGAAGATGAAAGAGATCTTCGAAGCTCTTGAAAAATACAGAGAATCGGTAAAGATAATAATCCCTCTGGATACACTGGAAAACATAATAAAAGGCGGGAGGCTTAACAGAGTTCAGGGCACTGTCGCAAAACTGCTCAATATAAAGGTAATCCTTCACGGGGTAAAGGGTGAGGTTAAAATGCTCAAGAAAGTGCGCGGAAAAAAACGCTTCAGAGAAGCGATACTGAAAATTATAAACGGTTTGAACCCTGAACCCGGAAGGATATTCGGCATAACCCATGTGAACAACATAGAAGATGCGAATTATTTCAAAGAAATTCTCGAAAAACAATTCAACTCTGAAGTAATCGTCAATGGCATGGGGCCGACCTTTGCAACCTACGCCGGCCCGGGAGGCCTTATACTAGCCCTTTAGCTATTCTCTGTCAGGAAATTCATAGTTCTCCTCTAAACTTCTGCCTCATACTATTGAATGTTTATTTAAAAAGCAACGGAAGCAAATAATACTATTTATGGCGTAATACTATCTTTATCCTCTTCAACATATTCAAGGATATCTCCTGGCTGACATTTCAATTCCCTGCAAAGAGCCTCAAGGGTAGAAAATCTGATTGCCTTTGCCTTTGAATTTTTTAGAATCGAAAGATTTGAAACAGTAATTCCCACTCGCCTAGAAAGCTCGTTGAGGGAAATTTTGCGTTTCGCCATCATCACATCAAGATTCACAATAATGGGCATAGTTTCACCTTCATATCGTCAGGTCATTCTCTTCTTTATATTCTTTGGCAGTCTTAAAAATCGCCGTATAAATTAGAATAAGTAATCCAACAAAAACTGTTGCAGGATTTATTCTATAAGTGGCTATTAACTCAACTTCGCTCGAGAGATCTTCAAAATAACTTGCCAGCATGAACCCTCTGAAAAGGTCATAGAAGGAACTTGTAACAGCGAATAGTAGAACAAAAATTCCCGTCCATCCCATAGATCTTATATTCCTGTCTGTGAAGACTTTACCTTTTGCAAATTCCTTGAAGATATTTTTTAGGCAATAGAGAATTCCTATTAAAATTAATCCTGAAATCCATAAACTTATATAGACCAAGGGATATTCCAAAACCGCTGTAGCATTATTGACCCTAACAGCGAATCCAGGATAATTAAAAGAACTTTTAAAGCCGTTGGCCTTGAACCAATCAGGAAACATATACACAAGAAAGCTCAGGAACAGACCTATGAAGGCTACAATGATACTCAACTTGATAACCACATAGAGAAAAGAAGATATCGATTTTTTTCCAACATACCTCATAATATTCCCTCCTGAAAATTTGTTTTGTCAGAGATATCATAACACGTGATTTTATGTAAATCAAGATATATTTATTGAATTTCGATAAATTTTTCGTTTTTTTCAAAAAATTAAGAGTAAAAACAGAAGTACCGGGATCTGAAATCCGCAAGAGCCACTTTGCGGCAGAAATGCAGGGCTATGCCCTGGAGACTCAGTTATATCGATTTCGATAGATTATATTAGAGCTTGTTAGCTTATTGGACAATTCAAGTCTCTAAATTTGGAGAAAGACGAAAAATTTTTATGTGGCAGCTCGAACCATTGAATAATTCACATGGGAAACGCTAAAATATATCTGCAAGAATCCTTAGGATGTAAGCAGAATAGGGGGGACAATTCTAGTGAAAGCGGGCATTCTTTTATCCGGTTGCGGCTTAGGCGATGGTACTCAGATCGAAGAAGTTATGCTTACATATCTATCTCTAGATAAGTACGGAATAGACTATATAACCTTTGCCCCTAACGAAATGCAACATGATGTAATCGATCATTATACGGAAAAACCTCAAAATGAAAAAAGAAATATATTGATTGAGTCTGCACGAATCGGTAGAGGAAAAATCTGCGATATAAGGGAAGTCAGTTGCAAAGATATAGATGCCATTATAATTCCTGGAGGTTTAGGGGTATTCAAGAACCTATCCACATTCATAGTAGATAAAAAGTCCTTCACGGTTAATAAAAACGTTGACGATTTATTGAAAGCCATGTATTTATCAAAAAAGTCTATTGCTGGAATATGTGGAGCCGTTATTTTGATAGCTAAGAGTTTGTCGCAGCATGTTTCTGACTTAAAGGTTGCTACGGCTAACGATGCGTATGGGGAATTACTCTCAGAACTCAACGTTAATGCTGTTAATTGCTCCGCAAAAGAATGCGTGATAGATAGAAAAAACAAAGTAGTAACTACCCCCGCATTTCTGGCATCCAAAAAAATGGACGAAATTATGGTGGGTATTGACAGAATGGTGAAGGCGTTACAGGAACTGGGCTAATTGATGCCGGACACACCTGGGCGAGAGCTTCGCTCTTAGAAGCTGATTTGTTCTTGAGATCCTGAATCAAGTTTAGGATGACAGAGCAGACTTACAGAGTCTGAGATTTTGAATCGCCACAGGTGCTAATCACCGGCGAAGCCGGTCGTGTCAACTGCAAAGCAGTTCGTAACAACTCCGAAGGAGTTCGAGACAATCCCAAAGGGATTCGTGTTCGCTGCGAAGCAGTGCGTAGCGGCTATCTCGGTTCTCGGATTCTCGGGCTCTCATGTTTTTGTTATTCAACAAATTCCGTATATTTTTTACTCGTTACCTTTTGCTTTATCCACGGGGTACTTTCGCGCGTTCTTTTTCATCTTTTCCCGCACTGCATCCTGAAGGTTTATACCCAAATCATGAGCAAGTATGACCAAATAAGCGTATATATCTGCTATTTCATCTTTTATCTTATCCAGCTTTTTTTCCACAATTTCTTCTATCTCTTCATCTTTAGCCCATTGAAAAAGTTCAAGCAGTTCGGCTGATTCAATCACTATAGACGCAGCAAGTGTGCGGGCATTGTGAAATTGCTTCCAATCCCTTTCATCCCTGAATTTTATGATTTCCTTTTCGATAGAATCCATTTTTTGCTCCTTTCAGATATTCTTGGTTGCTTCATATTTATTCTATTAAGAATTAAATGATGTTGATATATCCTGACTCTGACAATTTTTTGAGAATCTCATCGATTGAACCAGCTATGATTCTTGCTGTGGCACCCCAGACTACGAGGCCGGGAAATCTGTATCTTATGGTTTCTTCCCCGGATGGAAGCAGTATAACTTCTTCCTTCGTTTGTTGAAATAGAGAAAGTTTAACGAAAATAATCACTTCCACTTCATTGCGATTCAATACGAATTCCCTTTTATTTAGAAGTGCAAGAAATGGATGAACTTCGATCCTTGACATAAGTGTTTCCGTCATTTTCAAGCTGTGAACAAACAATACGTTATCACGGCTCACCCCGATCTCCTCTTCCATTTCTCTTAGAGCCGTTTCCAGTAATTCTTCTCCGTTCTCACGGATACCTCCAGGAAAACTGATCTGTCCAGGGTGGCTTTTCAGCTTTCTGGAACGCCTCGTTAGAATTAAATACGGTTCGTCTTCGAGGCTAACAACCGGAACGATAACAGCTGCTTTCTTCAATACAACTCCTCCAACGGTTTATCTTATTGAAAAATATAGCACGAAAAGAGCTGATATAATAGCCGTCGAATATTTTATGAAAGGGGATCTTATGAAAGAAATATCCTTTTCGGAACTGAAAAATGAAATGAATAAGGGACTTGTGTTAATTGAAGTATTTACACCTACATGTGGTGTTTGCGCAGCTGTTCAGAGAAAGCTCCAGAAAATCGAGGAAAACTACCCTGAGTGGAAATTCTATTCCATAAATATGCTGGATAACCCCGAAGTTTCCGGAGAGTTCACTGTTTTCACGGTTCCCACAATTATTGCCTTTCACAATGGAAAAGAACTTAATCGCTGGGCTAGAAACTTTGGGATACACCAGATAACGGATTACCTTGATAGGTTAACGAAGATGCTGGGATAACTAAACAATCTGAATAATCTTCCGCTACATTCTTTCACATCCAGGCACCCCATCTTTTTTGGCTATCTTCTCTAATACTGGAGAAGACTTTTCCTAATGTTCACTCTTCAAATGGATCTTAGACTTTCTATAAGAACTATTCATAAAACTTTTTTATATAGCATTATATTGTATAATCCCGTGTATCCAGGAGAGGAGGGATGGTATGAAACAATTTGTGGCTTTTTTAGTCATCTTTGGTTTGGCTACAGCGGCTTTTGCGGGGATCGCTTCTGTTGCTGATGCTGAAAGACTTGCAAAAAAGCATGCCAAAGAAGATGTAAGGGTGGTAGGTACAGTTTTTCTTGGTATGTGTTTTCCTATACTTACTCCCGTGGTGACGCTCACTAAAACATTTAGTGTTCCAGCCGAAAGGCTAGCGGTAGCTCAATCTTTTTCTGATCCCAACATCACGTCACACTACATTAGCACTTATAAAAAAATACGGAAGACAACAGCGTTATTCTGGGGATTCGTTGGAACTATTATCGATGTGATATTGGTATTCCTATCATACTAGATTCAGTCTAGCCCGGATAAGAATCTTAGCAGACGGGATATTTTGGTTTCCCGTCTTTTTTTATTATACGTTTCGTGAGGGATTCCTATCGGTGAAGCTAGATTCATACACACACCAGAGTGCTCCCCAAATCTCTGAAGATAAAATCTGAAAATAAATGAGGTGTTTATCATCCATTATTGTGCAATAGAATTTTTTCTCTTATTTTAATACTTAGCTTTTAACAGAACAACGGGTATAATGAAGTAAGAATGCTAACTTACGCGATAGAGGTGATGGTATGAAAAAGGAGTTAATACTTTTGCTGCTTTTGATGGCATCGATTGTTGTGTTAGGACAAATTGAATTTGTGGAACCCATGCTCTTGCCTAATGGAGTTGGTAAAGTTTCTTTGGGGATTGACCCGTATTTAAGATATGGAATACTGGATATCATGGAAGTTGGTCTTGATCCTCTTCCATACATTAAACTGGGGACCAACATCGGAGATTTCTGGGCATCCATTGGTTACGGGTATTTTCCTGCCTTTGCTTCGTATGATCAGACAAGTACAGTATTTGTCGGGATAGGTTACTATCCCGGAAGGTTCTCTGCCAGTGTCTGCGCTATGTATTCCGAGAAGGAAGACTATAACTATACTTCACCAGATCCTACGATGACTATTGCCAGGGGATTGTCTGTCGTGTGTGAAATAAAATTGAATAACCTGGAGAAAAGGGGCAATATAAAATTCATCGCCGGTTACAACTACAATATGAACACATCTGAAAATAATTATTTCGTCGCCCTGAATGCAGGAAGCTTCTTCGATTGGAATTGGTGGATTTTCAGGGAATTATATATCTACGGCGGCATAGGCACAGATCTCCCCTTTGAAGACCTGAGCAGTATCAGAATCATGGCAGGTATTGAAAGTGTGTTCCAGTTTTTCAAATAAAGTAAAACCCGAGGACACATGGAACACACAGGACAGACATCATTTATATGTCTGTCCTCTTTTATTGCTTTTCATCAGGAATCTATTTTAACCAAAAATCCCCTCCAGACGACTATCGAAGGGGGATAATTGGTTTTTGTTCTCATTGAGAGTGCCTAATAAACAACAGGTTGGTTATTTTCAACCTCGGTAACCTCAAACTTAAACCATGTGAAATCCCCGGTTTCAAGTTTCCAGGTTACTTCTCCTGTGGTAGGGATCTTTATGCCATCGAATTCTTCATAATTCCCCATAGTAACCGACCATGTTTCCAATGAGTATTGTCCATCATGTTCCCTGTATCTTTCAGCAACAAAGTTAATAACTTCGCCCTTATCGTTAAAGGTAAATACTCCAGAAGCTGTTATCCCTCCGTAACTCATGGTGGTTTTTGCTGAGTTCGTATCGATTTCTTCCCAGGTAATGTAGCTGCTTAAAGCCGCTGTTGGAAACCATACCATTTCAGCAAGATACCGCAACAACGTGCCCTGATCCATTTCTTTCCCTTTAGAATCCGCGACCGGGATTAATGAAAGAACCTTGATAAGCATATTTCCTTTGCCTTTATAATACTTATCCCTTCCAACAATATAAAATAACGGAGCAGCTTTAATTCTGGCTTTCCAGATAAATCCGGGTTCATCTATCGTAAAATATTGCTCTGCTTCCACCGGCATCCATGATTGTTCTTCCTTCAACCTCATTATCGCTTTTTGTTTTAAGCGAACTGCTCTGATTTTTTCTTTTTCAACTACCTGTGAATATTTCAGCCATTTCTGGACCGGTATTGGTAACTTCTCTAAATCTGATTTTTGAATGATCCCATCGCTATCTTCTGAATTATCAGCAAATAACTCTTTCACTTCTCTTGCCACTTTCTGGTTGAACAGCAAGTTTGCTATAAATATTACTGTGATAATCAGGAGGATTATAGTTGCCAAAATACTAAGTATGACAAGTACTACCTTGCCCACGTCATCAGCTCCTTTTTTCACTACCCGTTCATGTACTTTAAAAAACGAGAACCGGGAATCTGAAAGGGTTAGCATAGCTGTCCGAAATGCAGGGCTGCGTCCAGGAGGTTTGCAGACGCTGTGCGCTGCTTCGCAGCGGCTGCGCTGGGCTCCGCCCAAGCTATGCGTGACTTTGTCACGGCCATGCGTCTCTTCGAGACGGAGTAGAACACGTTTTAATCCGCTGCAGGCGCGTACCAACAGCGAAGTAGTTTATAACAACCACGAAGTGGTTCGAAATAACTCCGCAGGAGTTCGTGTCAATCCCGAAGGATTCGTATCCGTTGCGAAGCAGCCTTCTCGGATCTCGAGTTTGTTAATCCTCACGCAGTTGTCATTTCCTCAAGAAGTTTTTCCAATTTTATATTGATATCCGCTTCTGCCAATTTAGCAATCAATTCGTCTAAATCACCATCGAGTATGTCCTGAAGCCTGTAGGTTGTGTAATTAATCCTGTGATCTGTAACCCGATTTTGAGGGAAATTATACGTTCTGATTTTCTCGCTTCTTTCTCCGGTACCGATTTGCGAACGCCTTTGTTGGGAAAGTGTGCTTTCCTGCTGACTTCTGTACAAGCTATAAAGCCTTGCCCTCAATATCTCCATCGCTCTCGCTTTGTTCTGGTGCTGCGAACGTTCGCTTTGAACAGTTACAGTTATTCCCGTTGGAAGATGAACAATTCTTACCGCCGATTCTGTTCGGTTAACGTGTTGCCCTCCAGCTCCTGAAGAACGGAAAGTATCTATCCTGAGTTCTGAAGGATCTATCGCAACATCTACTTCTGAAGCCTTAGGCAATACCGCAACCGTTGCAGTAGAAGTATGAATTCTTCCACCAGACTCTGTTTGAGGAACTCTTTGAACCCTATGAACGCCGCTTTCGTACTTGAGCTTTCTAAAAACATCTTTGCCCTTTATCTGAAAAGTGACTTCCTTAAAGCCTCCCAAATCAGTTTCATTGCTTTCAAGGGTTTCAACTTTCCAGCTGTTTCGTTCGGCATAGCGCGTGTACATTCTGAACAAATCACCTGCGAACAACGCTGCCTCTTCACCACCTGTACCGGCTCGTATTTCTACGATAATATCTTTGCCACCAAGTTCATCAGGAATCAGGAGAAATTTCAAGTTGAGTTCAATCTGTTCAATTTCTTTTTGAAGTTCAGCGATATTTTTCTCCGCTTCTTCTCTTTCTTCAGGTGATAAGAGTTCTTTGATCTCCTCCCATTCCTGTAACTCCTGTTTTTTAGAAGCGAGAAGATCATAACTTCTGGAAATCTCTTTGAGTTCCGCATGGCGTTTGCTTAGTTCCATAAGTTTCGAAGGATTTCCTACAATAGAAGAGTCTGACAATTTTGCTTCAACCTCTTCAAGCTGTTTCTTAAAGAGTTCGATCAGTTTTTCCAGATTCATCGCATTAGCCTCCTGGAAATAGCAATTGGGTCTCTGGCATAATTCTTGACCTGTTCTAAATCAATCATTCCTTTTTTGTAAGCATTGAGAAGCGCATCATCGAAGGTTATCATTCCTAGTTTCGCGCCCGCTTGCATCATAGACTCGATCTGATGGAATTTCTTTTCTCTTATCAGGTTCCTTATAGCCTGGTTTACAACCATAATCTCGATTATCGGAATACGTCCCTTTTTATCTTTTCTTTTAAGTAACCTCTGGTATATTACAGCTACAAGCGTATTGGCTAACTGCATAGCTATCTGGTTCTGCTGGTGCGGGGGAAAAACTCCAACGATCCTTTCAGGCGTGGTAGCCGCGGAGTTTGTATGGATGGTTGAGAACACAAGATGTCCCGTTTCAGCTGCGGTCATCGCAAGTTCCATGGTTTCTGGATCTCGCATCTCACCAACGAGTATAACGTCTGGATCCTGTCGCAAAGCGTATTTCAACCCATTGGCGAATGAATTTGTATCCGCTCCAAGCTCTCGTTGATGGATTAGTGCGTGTTTAGGATCAAAGACATATTCGACGGGACCTTCAATTGTTATGATATGGACGCTTCTTGTTCTGTTTATAAATTCTAGCATTGCCGCAAGGGTTGTTGATTTACCACTACCCGTTGGCCCAGCTACGAGTATCAACCCTTTATCGGGTGTACAGAATTCCTTGAACAGTGCTGGGTATCCCCATTCATCTATTGTTTTAATTGTTCTTGGAATAAGCCTGAGGGCTATTGCGGGAAGTTTGTTGGCATAAAAGAGGTTGCCTCTGACTCTCGAGTGACCGAAGGAAAAAGAGAAATCGATCTCTTTTTTATCAATATCGGTCATCTCCATTCCCGTTAGTTCCTTTAATTCGGAAAGTATAACCAGCATTTTTTCACGATCAATTAAAAGAGTTTCATCGGTAATGAGGTCGCCATTTACTCTATATTTCAATTTTTCTTCAGTCGTTATATGAATATCGCTAGCATTGTACAATTCACCCTTTTCGAGTATTTCATTGATAAGCATAGAATCCCCCACCTCCTTCTGACTTATGGATTTTAACATATTGATTTAACAGTTATGTATTAATGAAAAGCTAAAATCGGATGAGAAGCGTTTATAGGAGGTCCATACTGCGATGTATTACGAATTGTATCTCCGTTCCTTTGCTGATGGGAACGGTGACGGTATAGGCGACTTGAAAGGAGCTACAAAAAAGCTCGATTATTTAGCGGAATTAGGTGTTGATGGCATATGGCTTCTACCAATAACATCATCACCTGCTTATCATGGATATACCGTTACGGATTATTACAATATAAACCCTACATATGGTGACATAAAAGACCTGAAAACTTTTCTCGACGAAGCCCACAAAAGAAAAATAAAGATTCTTCTGGATATACCACTAAATCACACATCTCCAAATCACATCTGGTTTCAAAGAGCCCTTGCTGGTGAGAAACCCTATGTTGATTGGTATCTGTGGTTAAGAAATGAAAAGTGGTTGAATGCCAGACGCCCCTGGGACGGTCAACCGGTCTGGAGCAAGCTGGGAGGAAAATGGGTATACACGTTATTTGGCCCGGGCAGTCCTGACTTAAATTATGAAAGCCACTCACTCTGGGAAGAGATAAAGAGGGTTCTTGCTTTCTGGCTCGCAATAGGATTTGACGGTTTTCGATTCGATGCAGCCAAGCACATATTCGATTTTTCTATGGAAAAGGGATACTGTGAATATCAGCATGATCGTAATATATCTTTCTGGAAAGAAATGATCGATTATTGTAAAAAAATCAACCCACACAGCATATTTATCGGTGAGGTTTGGGATTCTAAAGAGATTGTCGATATGTACTCTTCCGTTTTTGGTATGGGATTTAACTTCTCTTTGTCCTATGTGATAAAAGAATCTGTTTCGGAATTATCGCCCTGGAGGTTGGTGGAAGGCGTTAAAAATACTATGTCGAACTATTTCGATGAAAACAGGAACTACGACTTCGGAATCTTTCTTACCAATCACGATATGAGTAGGCTGGTTACCTATATGAATGGAAATAAGGAAAAAGCCCTGTTAGCACTTTCAACGCTTGTTTCCCTTCCTGGTGTACCGTTTCTTTATTACGGTGAAGAACTGGGAATGGAAGGTGAATACAGAGAGTTTTATAACGAGGAACAGCTGGAACCTTTCCAGTGGTTTGAAGCGGGGTACGGCCCTTTGCAGGCAGAATGGAAGGCTTGCGGTAAAAATCTGCCGTACAAGGGAATATCTCTTGAATATCAGCAAAACGTAGATAACTCATACTATCAAAGAGTCAAGAAATTATTTGAATTCCGAAAACAAAATTCATGGATAGAAAACGCAATGATACTGGAGATGCAAAATTCAGATGGATTAGTTAGTATAGAATTGGTAGGTAACGGAAAAAGTGCAATGTTTATTCATAACTACACGATGGGCGAAAAAATAGTAGACAAAAATAAAGATCCTATACTTCTTAATGGTTATCTAAAACATGGAGAAGAGTTTTTATTGGGACCTTTAAGCTCAGCGGTCATCATCCATAAATAAAAAATGGGCCAGCTGGCCCGTAAAAAAAGGAATAGGGGGGCAAGTTTCTATAATTTTGACTTGTGAAAGTTCAAAAGGGTTCATCTATTTCAAAAGTTTGTGGAGGAAACAATTATATGGAGTACAATAACAGGGATAAAATCGCGAATAAAGGATCTATCGTCGGAGTCGTAGGAAATCTCATTCTTTCTGTCGGAAAGATTGTTACCGGCTTATTTACGGGAAGTATGGCTATCCTCGCTGATGGTCTTGATTCTGCCATCGATGTGATGACATCCATGGTTACCCTCGCATCAACTAGAATCGCAAGCAAACCCCCAGATAGAGAACACCCTTACGGCCACGAAAGAGCTGAAGCGATAGCAGCGAAGATTATTGCTATGATTGTTCTCTTTGCTGGTGGTGAACTTGCCATTACTTCGATTAAAAAGTTGTTTTTAGAAGCACCTGTAATAAATAACCTTGGCCTCGTTTTAGGAGTCGCATTGATGTCGGCTCTGGGAAAATATTTTCTTTACAGATACAAACTCAATATTGGAAAGAAGATAAACAGCAGCGTTTTCATCGCTGATGCGGTAAATATGAGAAGTGATATACTTATATCCCTTTCTGTTTTTGGTGGAATATTTCTTATTATGTTGACAGGGTTAACTATCCTGGACACAATAGTGGGATTGATTGTTTCCGCCTTTGTTATAAAAAGCGCTGTGGAAATATTCTTACAGAGCAGTACAGAACTGATGGATGGGATTCCTGGCAACGACAATATTTACAAAAGAGTCTTCGAAGCGGTAAATACAGTTGAAGGCGCTTCAAATCCACACAAAGTTAGAATCAGGAAAATGGGGCATAAATATCTCGTTGATATGGATATTGAGGTTGATGGAAACCTTACCGTACAAAAAGCCCACGAAATCGCAAAAGAGATAGAAGAAGCTATAATGAACAATGAGAAGAGCGTTTATGATGTACATGTTCATATCGAACCTCTTGGGAACATCGAATCTGAAAATTTCGGTATATCCGTTGAAACAACCAGAAAAGACCGACATACTAAAGGATAAAGCCTTTTTATGGAGGGTGTTACAAATGCCGGATACAATAGGTAAAAATACCCGTGATTTCATTCAGCAATTTCATCAACTATTTATTGAACTTTGCGAAGTTATGCCAAACAGTTTCAACGATCTTATAACCGAAGCACTTAAGAGAACAACTGATTTTCTTGAAGTTATAGAGGTTTCTATTGCTTTTGAAGAAGAAAACGGGTTAAAGATTTTAACCTCCAATAATACGAAAGAACTCTTACAAACTTACCAGAACGAGGCACTCCAGAAACTTGTTTTTACCGATAACGGAATGAAGAAGTTGGCCATAGAAAAAGCGAAAAAACTCATGCCATGGCTCACACATTCCGGGGGCACACTTTGCATTGTGCCGCTAAACACCGTAAAAAATAAACTTGCCTTCATATACATCTTGATGGATAATTTTTCAGAAAGTGTGGAGTTTAATCCGCAGTTCGTTGAATATATAAGCCTGTTTTTTTCCACTCTGCTGCTCTTCTCAAGAATCGGGGGTATAAAAGATTTGATTGAAACCATATTTACTCAGAGTCCTCACCCAATGTGGTTACAGAATAAATCAGGAGAGTTTCTACTTTTCAACAACAGGTTCCTGAAACTCTTAAAAAAATCCAGAAACGAGTTGAAGGGAAAGAAACCCGCTGAAATACTTTCCGGCAAGGACATAAACATATTTTATGAAATATTTGAGCAAGCACTCAGGGAGAAAAAAACTATCACAAAAGAATGGATAACAGAGACTTCTGGAATTCCTAAAGCTTACCAACTGATAGAAGTCCCTTTTAAACTGGGTAACGATTATTTCGTCACCGGTATCTGTGTAAATAAAGAACAACAGGAAAAACTCAAGCGCGAAAATGCTCAGCTTAAGAATGCTCTTGTTAATAGCCTCGCAATTCAAGCTGAAAATGTTCTGGAACAGGCAGATTTACATCTCGAACTGATATCCGAATGCTCGGCGATTATAGCTTTCCAACTTAAAGAGACGGGATATAATATAGACTCAGCCTTTCTTGCCAACATCCGGCTTGCTTCTAAGCTTCACGATGTTGGGTTCCAGAAAATCCCGGAGAATATACTGAGAAAACCAGTCAAACTAAACCCAAACGAATGGCAGCTGCTGAAAAAACATACTATTGCCGGTGCTGAATTCTTGCGCAAGCTCCGCGAAGAAAACTGCCCTCAAAACCTTCTCTTAAAGATGGCCGAAAGCATCGCCCTAAACCACCACGAGTGGTATGATGGAAGTGGTTATCCATGTTCTTTAATTAGAGAAGAAATCCCTTTAGAAGCAAGAATCATTGCCATTGCAGATACTTACAGCGCTTTAAGGGTTGATAGACCTTACCGAAAAGCGAAAACACATCCTGAAACCCTTGAGATAATAAAAAATGAGGAAGGAACGCATTTTGATCCAGAAATCGTTGAAGCGTTTATGAAGGTAGAAAGCGAAATAGAAGCATTGTTTGAAAGAATGCTTGAACAGTATTGACAACGTTATTACATATTTAGTAAAGGGGGAATTTTTGTGGGAAAACTTGACGGTACCAGAACACTTGAAAACCTTATGAAAGCTTTTGCTGGAGAATCTCAAGCAAGAATGAGGTACACCTATTTTGCCTCCATCGCCAAAAAAGAAGGATACGAACAGATAGCGGCGATTTTTCAGGAAACGGCGGATAACGAGAAAGAACACGCAGAACTCTTTTACAAACATATTGTTAAAAACGTCGATGAGCTTCCCGTTACTATCCATGTAGATGCCGATTACCCGGTTGAGTTGCGTAGCACTCTTGAAAACCTAAAGGCGTCAGCTGCTGGCGAAAACGAGGAGTGGACAAAACTCTACCCAAAGTTTGCCGACATCGCTGAAGAAGAAGGGTTCAAAGATATCGCCAATACATTCAGACAAGTCGCAAAAGTGGAAGAAAGGCACGAAGCAAGATATCTAAAGCTGGTAAAAAACGTAGAGGAAGGAAAAGTGTTCAAAAAAGACAAAAAAGTTCTCTGGAAATGTAGAAACTGCGGTTATGTTCTTGAAGCTGAAGAAGCACCGGAAAAGTGTCCCGCCTGCCAACATGCGAGAAGCTACTTTGAACTTTTTGTCGAAAACTATTGAAAATTGAAATAGCTGGAAATAAAAAGGGGGATGGATAATCCCCCTTTTTATTCAAGCTCCACAATGAGCTTTTCCAGACTTTCCAGAACCTCTGGAGGTAACTTATCAAAACCGCCTCTCTCGCTTTCTTTCGAAATCACGAAGTTAATTCTGTCCTTTATCCTTTTCTCCAGCAAATCTTTATAATCTTTATCACTGAAATCAGGTATAAACCCTTCAACTTCGAGTATTTCAAAATCACTGAATTTCCCCCATTTTTTAAACTTTGCGCTTCCTTCAATTATGCTTTCTAATAGTGAGAGTGTAAGCTCCTTTGTAACCTTCTTATCGAGGAAATAACCGGTATTGAATATGTAACACGCAACATTTCGCGATTCAAAAAGTTCCTTAAAACCATAGTAATCATGAGAAAGCGGATATGTTCTGAAAGGATTCGCATACGGTTCAAATACAAGCGCATTCATATCAACGCCAGGAGGGAGTCTTTCGGCGGAGGTTCTCTTTGTTGCGAGAGTCGCTCCCATCGCAGATGCCAGGATCGGGTTGGTCACCTTTAGTACGGGAGGCAGACTATTATCTTTCATGAGCCAGATGATCGCGCTGACGGGTTCATCAAACTTATCCACTCTGTTCGGAGACCATAAACGCGACTTTATCGCCCTACCGTTACCATTCCGGATATCTTCAGTTACAATAACCACCCTTCCCTTATCATCGAGGGTCGCACCTACATTCTGAACACTGAGAAGGTATTTGTTGTCTGGAGATGTTAAAGGATAGTCGGCTGTCTTATCGAAATAAGACGGCTCAAGAGCCACCGAAGAACCGTCCTCAAGGGATATTATGAAGGCGTCATCATGCAAAATGGTAACGTCGTATTTATCACCGTGATGTGCATGGGTGATGGTGGATTTCCCGGAACCAGAGAGCCCGAAAACACCAACAACGAACTTCCTGCCGTCAGGAAGGTTGTACCGCTTTTGCCCGCCATGGCATGCTACGTACCCATTTCGGCTGGCAATGCTCCAGGCGAGCGTCAACGTTCCCTTTTTGAACTCCCCAAAATAGCGCATTCCGAGTAAGGCAGCGCAGTTATGCTCTGTATCGAAGAAAGACAATCCCAGAGGGTGCTCAGGGTCAGACCAATCCGGATCAGAAAACACAAAGATATCGCCCTCATTTTCGAAGATTCTTGAACGCCTATACATCTCAATATAGGTTTCGGTCACAGGCTGAAAATTCAGAAGCCAGTTATACAAAAGGTTCTCATACCCTTCAGGAATCAATATATGAGCTCTTACGATGAAATCCTCATGAAGACCAACAAAAGCCTGCGCATGATATAGGTTGCGATATCTCGTGTTGTACACAGCCTCTCTCAGCAAAGAGGCATACTTGTCAGGATTCACACCTTTCTGACCCAGTATTCTTCTGGCAGCAGCGGCTCTTCCGTAAACCGCTCCATCATTGAAGAGAAGAACCTTAGACCCTGGGTCAAGCCCAAGTTTCTCCGGTTCAAAAATCTCTAAATCTGTAACAATAGTTCCGGGTGAGTTTTTTGCAAGTTTGTACGCTTCTTTCAGAGAAGTAACATTAACAACATTGTTTCCATAAAAAGGTGTTTCTATCGTGACTCTAAACCTCGAAAAAAGTGGGTTTTCCTTTCTTACATCTTCCCTTTTTACCCCGGAAATAGTTGCCATTATTGATCCCCCCACCAGAATACGCCAAGATTAATTTACCTTTTAGCACAAAGAGAATAACACACATTTGAAAAGTACTTAAAGGTTAAAAATGCTGAATTAATGCCACAAATAAGAATTAAGGCCTTCTATATTTGTAATGTAAAACATTGCGAAGGTTTGTTTGAGTATGCGGGAGTAATTAATATACATGTGTTGCTTACAAAATGCTAAAATGAATTAGATCAAACAGATGAAAGTTGGTGATCTCCTTGTTGAGTTGGATTATCACACTGGTAGCGCTTGTGGTTACAATCATAATGGCTATCTCGGCTTTAAAATTGTACAAAGAACTGAAAAAAAACATCGAGGAAAAATCGAAATTCGAACACTACCGTGAAGAGAATCAAAATCTGTTGAAAGAAATAGACTCCCTGAGAGCCGAAAACGAACATCTAAAGATCGAAAAAGCAAAATACGAGAAAGACATAGAATCACTCGATGATAAACTGAGCTGGCTTGAAAAAGCAAAGGAAGAACTCGAAAAGAACTTTAAAGCTCTCGCAAGCGATGTCGCGTTGAAAAATACTGAGAGCTTCCTGAATCAAGCAAACGACAAACTTAAAGGCCTTATAGACAATCAAAAAACCGAACTTGAAAAACTCCTTGACCCTCTGAAAAATAACCTAGATACTCTTCAAAACAACATCAGAGAGATTGAAAGCAAGCGTGAAAAGGCCTATGGCGGTCTTGAAAAACGCCTTGAAGAACTGTCGCGAGTACACAATGAACTGCAGACAGGTATTACAAAATTAACCTCTTCTCTGAAATCCACCACCGCACGGGGACGCTGGGGAGAATTCCAGCTTAAGAGAATCGTTGAACTTGCGGGAATGACTGCTCACATAGATTTCGAGGAACAGGAAGTTACCGAGGCCGGAAGACCCGACATGATAATAAAATTACCCAACGGTGGCGTTATTCCCGTAGATGCAAAGGCACCGTTAAACGCTTATCTGGAAGCAATGGAATGCCAGAGCGATGAGGAAAAGAAGAAAAAACTCAACGAACACATCAAAAACCTGAGAAAAACCATTACAAATCTCGGTTCCAAAGCTTATTGGGAACAATTCCAGCAATCACCAGATTTCGTAATCATGTTTGTTCCTTTAGAAGCAGCGGTGAGTGCCGCTTTTGAAATGGATCCCACTCTTCTAGAAGACGCAGTTAAAAGAAAGGTTCTCATAACCACACCAATAACTCTCCTGGCTTTGTTGAAATCAGTCGCTTACGGTTGGCAACAATTCCAGCTCACGGAGAATGCCAAGAAAATAGCAGAAGAAGGCAAAGAATTGTACAAAAGGCTCAGTAAATTTCTGAACGATGTCGACACAGTCGGAAAGAGATTGAAGTCACTGGTACAGGCTTACAACACAGCCGTCGGTTCACTGGAAACCCGACTACTCCCAAGAGCAAGAAAATTCAAAGAGTATTCAGAGATAGAAGGAGAAGAACCCGACATTCAGCCGCTGGAGGTTGACCCCAGACCAATAAACGCCCCAGAATTAAGCGAAGAGGAATAGGCTCTGAGATTCGAGAACCGAGAATGCGAAAATACAAAATCGTTGCAGGTTGTGCGTTGTAGGTTGTACGCGACATCGAGATCCGAGAACCGAGAGTCCAAAACCCGAGATCCGCCTTTGGTTCTATCCGCCGAAGGCGCTTGTCAACCGCGAAGCGGTTCGAAACAACTCCGCAGGAGTTCGTGACAACTGCTTGTGGTTTGTGTTGCTTCACTAACTGACAGTGTCTGCAAACGTCTGGAGCGTAGCTCCGCACTTCAGCCGCGGAGCGGCCTCGTTTTTTTTACATGCGTTTCCCTGTAACTGTTATGGTGATAGAATTATGTCAGTACAGGACAGGAGGAGATAGTATTGAGGAGTTCTATCGAATGTATTCCGTGTAATATGAGTTCGTTGATCCGTATCCTGAAAAAAGCTAATGTGAGCCCTGAGGCGCAGCAGAAAGCGGTTAAGAGATTCATGGAGAGGCTCTTAAGTCTCGATAGTTTTGATCTGACTCCTGTTCATATGGGACGCGAGATAAGGTGCGTTATCTCCGAGCTTTTTGGAGAAGTTGATCTGTACCGCGAAATGAAGGATTCAGCTAATGAGTTGCTACTTTCTCTGTATGATGATTTGAAAGCTGAAGTTTTGAAATCTTCAAATCCTATCGAAACTGCTTTGAGATTTTCTGTTGCCGGTAACATCATAGATTTTGCGCCGGGGCATGAAATAAATGTTATGAGAACCCTTAAGGAATCCATTAAAACGGGGTTTGCGGTCAATGACCTCGACAAACTTTTGGCAGATCTGAAAAAGGCAAAGAGTATCCTGGTAATAGGGGATAATTGTGGAGAAGCTGTTCTGGATAAACTTTTTCTTGAATTGCTTGATATCCCTGTTAAGTACTTCGCTGTAAGAAGTGCCCCTGTTCTCAATGATGTAACTATCAGGGAAGCGAGGCTCATAGGTATCGAAGAGGTCGCAACTGTTATAGAAAGTGGTACCAATGCTCCGGGCACGCTTCTAGACAGAATTACTCCGAAGTTCAAAGATATTCTTTACAGTTCTGATGTCGTTATCTCTAAAGGCCAGGGAAATTTTGAGAGTTTAAGTGATCTGGACAGGGAGATCTATTTCTTGTTAATGGCAAAATGTGATGTGGTCAGCGGTTATATCGGAGTTGAAAAGGGGAGCTTTATCGCTTTGAAAGGGGGCAAGCGATAGTGCTTATTCATGATGGTGAGCTCATTTTGCGCTCTACAATAGCAGACGATCCCGAACTAAAGAAACTCCAGGAAGATGCGAGGATACTGAAGCATATGTCGGAAACGAGGATGTACCCTTTTGCTATGCCCTCTCAGATGAGCTTCAGGATAGAGTCCGAAGGTAAAGTAATCGGTGAAGTCTCGTTGAAAACGATACGCTGGTTCAATCGGAAGGCGGAGATAAGTATATTCATCGTCCCGGAGTACCAGGGAAAGGGTTATGGGAAACGTGCCTTAAAGAAGATTATGGAACTTGCTTTCGGTACTTTCAATCTTTACCGCCTCGAAGCGGAAGTTATGGAATTCAATGAGCCTTCTATAAGACTCATGGAAAGCCTCGGGTTCAAACTCGAGGGAAGATTAAGGGAAGCGAGATACGTTGACGGTAAGTACTGGGATATTCTTCGCTATGGAATTTTAAGGCGAGAATTTGAAGGTTGAGATGCTTTGAGCCGCTTCACAGCTAAAGTGCAGAGCTACGCTCCGGACGCTTGCAGACACTGCCAGTTAGTGAAGCGACACGAACCGCAAGCGGTTGTTGCGAACTCTTTCAGAGTTGTTTCGAACCACTGCGTGGTTGTTCCGAACTGCTTTGCAGTTGAAAAAACTGATAAAACTGATTTTACAAAAGCCAACTTGTCATCCTGAACTCGATTCAGGATCTCGTACTGAAGCGCGGAAAGCATGCGCAGATGCTGGAATTGCCTTTGGCAATGACGCTTGGAATCGCTGTTGCGATTGATGCTTGGAATCAGTTTCGCTGATTGATGCTTGGAGCGGCTACGCCGCTGAGTAAAGGGCACAGCATGCTGTGCCCCTACAATAAATTCGGATTACGGATTAAGTCTGGAATGAGCAATTTTGGCAACTGTTTCTTATTTTAAGTAATGTCAACTCCGAAGGAGTTCGTATCACTGGCGAAGCCGGTCGTGACAATCTCGAAGAGATTCGTGCCGCTGCAAAGCAGCTTTCTCCAGTCTCCAGCACCCGCTCTCGTTCTTTGTCTCAATCATCAAAGTCGCTCTACCTGTACATCTTTCATAAGTTTTTCGACATCTTTTTTATGGCAAAGTTCTGTGCCGGGTGTTATTACTGTAGCACTGCTGGCCGCGCCCGCCACCCTGAGAGCTTCTTCGACAGGTTCTCCTGCTTCCCTGTACATACAGTAAGCAGCAAGGAAACTGTCGCCAGCACCAACTGCACTTTTAACCGGAACTTCAGGAACGCTAACACGATAGAGTGAATTATCGACGTAACAAAGAGCTCCGTCTTTTCCCAATGTCAGCAGAATCTCGTTTATCCCGTACTTCTTGCTTACCTCTATTAGCGCGTCTTTCAGTTCTTCGTGACTTTCAGGTACTTTTCCATAAAGGCGCGAGAATTCATGAAGATTGGGCTTAATCCCGTCTGGTGGGCATTTTATCCCCAGCATTAAGGGTTTCCCGTCAGAATCGAGATATACCTTTGCTCCTTTTTTCCTGGCAAATTTGCAAATTTCCAGGTAAATAGAACTTTTTATTCCTTTCGCGAGGCTTCCGGAGAGTATCAAAAAATCTCCTTGCCTGAGTAAGGTATCGATAGTCTTTATAATCTTCCTTTCTTCTTCATCGGATACTTCCGGTCCCGGGAGGCTCATACGGTACTGTGTGTTGCCCTTTTGAAGTATGGTGTTGACCCTCGTTTCTTTGTGGGTGAAAACCGAAGCGTAAACGACACCCTCTTCATTGAGCATTTTTTGTATGATTTGTCCCGTATGCCCACCGAGTAATGCAATAGCGACTGAATGGCCTCCGAGTTCATTTATAACGCGCGAAACATCGATTCCTTTACCAGCAGGATAATCACTAACTTTTTTAACACGAACAGTATCGTCTTCTATTAAATCATCGATGTAAAGGTATCTATCCAGACATGGATTTAGTGTTAAAGTGAAAATCATCCTGTCATCTCCTGAACATATCCGTTCTGTCTTCATCGTGCAGGATTTGCATATATCTATGTTTCGCAGTCTCGGCAAGCTTGGCTATTATCTGCTCCAAATCACTGTTATCGAAATAGCTCTCAAGCAGCTCTCTTAAAGGTTTATCGAAATGGAAAGGTATTTCTTCTTCCGGTGCAAAGCTAATGTGTTCGATATGCCGCAGATCAAGATCAGGCACGATTTTCTTTAATAGCTTAAAAGTGGTATCTATAAAAACATCGACAACCTGAGGTGGGTTTTTCGCTTCCATGAGCTTTTCCCTGTATTCACTTTCGATCTCTTTTAATTCTTTAACATGAGAAAAGAACTTCTTTTCTCCCATTATTTCACCCCCTGACTTCTTCACATTCTTCCAATAGAGAAATTTACGAAACTTAAAGAAGCTATCACAGCCGTCTCCGTTCGAAGGATTCTCGACCCAAGAGAAACGGAAATGGAGTCTTGCTGCATCTCACGGATTTCCTCTTTGGTGAAACCACCTTCAGGTCCTACTATTATCCGAACAACATTCGACCCTCTTATTTTCTCTTGCAAGGTAGAGATGCTCTCTTTCTTAAAGTCCAGGAAAATATTCAAATCATCCGAATTGAACCGTGGCAGTTTTTCGTGGATAACTACCTCAGGTAAAAAGGGATTAACACTTTGCTTGGCTGCTTCTTTCACTATTCTACGAAATTTTTCAACTTTTCTTTGATCAACTCTGGCTACGGTCCTCTCACAATTGAAGATCTCTATTCGATCCGCACCAAGCTCCGTACTTTTTTCTAAAATCAAACGGAGCCTTAGCCATTTCATAGACGCCACAGAGACGATAACAGTTCTATCGTCGTGATGGAAGACCTTTTTTGATAGCATTCGTCCGACAGAGTAATTCTTTGAAAGCTCCTGGAGAACAAACTCATAGAGTGTGCCTTTACCATCAGTGGCAACAAGCTCATCACCTGGTTTTACACGAACAACCTTCATATGATGAGCTTCAATCTCATCAAATATAAGTCGTTTTTCTTCAACCCTTTCGACAAAGAAAGCGTTTGGCACTCAGCCTATTACCTCCGTTCCCATATAAGGAACCAGGACTTCTGGAACTCTTATCCTTCCATCCGGAAGCTGATAGTTCTCAACGATGGCAACCAGAGTCCTTCCAACAGCAAGCCCAGACCCATTGAGGGTGTGGACGTATTTCAATTTATTGTCTTTATCTCTAAAGCGCATATTTCCCCTTCTCGCCTGGAAATCCTCAACATTACTGCATGACGAGATTTCTTTGTAAGCGTTGTAAGATGGCAGCCAGACTTCTATATCATAGGTTTTAGCCGCAGCAAAACCGAGGTCCCCTGTACACAAAGCCACTACTCTGTATGGAAGCCCGAGTCTTTTGAGAACCTCTTCCGCATCAGCGGTAAGCTTTTCAAGGGCTTCGTAAGATTCATCTGGATGAACAAACCAGACAAGTTCCACCTTGTCAAACTGGTGTACCCTTATCATTCCCTTCACGTCTTTTCCATAGCTTCCAGCTTCTCTTCTGTAACACGGGGTATAAGCTGTATATTTCCTCGGAAGTTCGTTCAGGTTAAGAATTTCGTCCCTGTGCTGTGCTACAAGAGGAACTTCAGCTGTTGGTATCAGGAACATATCGTCCGGATCGGTTTTATAAGCTTCTTCCTCGAATTTTGGAAGCTGCCCTGTGGCTTGCATTGTTTCCCTTTTTACGAGGTGTGGCAAAGCAACTTCTTCGTAACCGTGCTCTCTAGTATGAAGATCGAGCATGAAGTTAATGAGAGCGCGCTCGAGCCTGGCCAGTTCTTTCCTTAGAATTACAAATCTCGAACCACTTAACTTCGCTGCTCGTTCGAAATCCATCATACCAAGATTGGGACCAAGATCCCAATGTGCGAGGGAGTCAAAATCAAATTGTCTTGGCTCACCCCATTTTCTAACAACAACATTGTCTTCCTCACTTTCGCCCACAGGAACGCTCTCGTGAGGAATGTTCGGTATGTAAAGCAATTTATTTCTCATTTCTTCATCGAGTTTCTTCGCCTTTTCAGAAAGTTCTTTTACCTCAACAGAGATGTCCTTTGCCTTTTCCATGAGCTCTTTAGCCAGAGCTTCATCACCTGAAGCTTTTGCTTTTGCGATCTGTGAAGATATCTTGTTCCTCTCCGCTTTTTTCCTATCGGAAGTACTTATAGCTTCGCGTCTTGCCTTATCTAACTCGAGCAATTCATCGAGTATAGATTCATCTACACATCTATTCTTCAAAGCCGCCCTTATTTTTTCCGGATTCTCACGCACAAGACGGATATCTATCATTGCTCACCCTCCTCAAGTATTATTTCGAGGTAAACGTCTTTACCTTCGAATGTATCGTTGGTGGTATTATAAGTCAATTCTGAAGCTGTAATGGTTCTATTGTTCTTTTTATCAACAATGTAGACATCGCCTTTCAGATAGAAAATACCCTTTTTTCCATGATATTCAAAATAAAGCGCTCGAGCTTCAAGTTCATCACGGTAGTATATGAGCACGGGCTTAAAAGCTGGATCTTTCTTGGATAGAGTTTCACCTATGAATTCTTCAGTATCGAGATTGAAATCAAGCTCAGCCGCGTTCTTCACAAGAAGCTTCTGCTTCCCCTTATCATCTTTCAAAGATGCAATTACATCTCCTTTCATAACTCCTGAAGAGGTATCCATATTGTACTCGAGAAAAGTAGCTGTGGCTTCTCCGGTTGAAAAAAGAGCATATGTGCTTCCTTCTGCAACAATATAATTCCAGTTACCTTTCTTCGCCAGGAGAGTTGCCTCATCGGTTTCAACAGAAACCTCTCCTTCTTTCTCTATATAAACATCTCCTGTGAGATAAACCTGGTCTTTAGACCCAACAATATTTTTCGCCCTTATTTTTACCGTACCAGCAGCAATCAGTAATGATACCAACAAAAGAAAAACAACCAAAACAATAATATTTTTCTTCATCTTGCGTTCCCCCTTAAAGTCTCGCTACTATCCATCTTGTTTAGAAGTTCTTTTAAAATTTGCTTCAATTCTTTAGCTCTATCTCTATCGAATTTTGAAAGCACTGTTTGAAGGTATGCGATCCTTCTTTCGATAACCTTTTCGATAAGAGCCCTCCCCGATTCAGAAATATCGATTATGTAAGCTCTCCTGTCAACATCAGAACGCTTCTTCTCCACAAATCCTGCATCTATAAGCCTTGATACCAAACCTGTCGTGGTACTTTTTGTTATTCCAAGTACCCTGCTTATGTCACTCATTCTTCGCTTTCCACCAAAATAAAGTATCTGGAGCACATCAAATTGGGCAGGTGTTATGGGAAAGTCCTTCAACACCTTTCTTCCTTCACGTTTTATCTTTATGTATATGGATCTCAGAGTTTGTTCTATGTCTCTAGCTGTTCTTTTACTTATCTTCACAATCGCGCCACCTCTGCTTCAAGTTCTAGAAAAATTATAACATTACATCCTAACCTTCAAAAAATGCCAGGGGAAGCTACTCATAGAAGTATGTTTTTAATTGCTGTATAATCAAATTACTGACCATTTCTGTACCGGGAACTCCTAACAGGCAACACTGGTTATGATTCCACGCTCTTTGATAAACCTATACTAAAAATGCTCATGTCTGTTTTATCTATACATATCAGGAACATTATACAATGGAACAGATACAACAGTACCAAGGAAAGGAGGCGCAACCCCTCTCTTCTTTTCTCTAAGATGAAGAGTACCCGAATGTTGAAACCTTATGAGATGTGAAAATACAGAAGAACTGCTTGATTTTGATAGAATGTACATTGAGAAGTTTGGCGTGATAGCGGGTCTGGACGAAGCCGGACGTGGCCCTTTAGCGGGACCTGTTGTAGCAGCAGCGGTTATCCTCGGCGAAAAAATTGAGGGATTATTCGACTCGAAAGCACTAACTGAGAAAGTCAGAGAAGAACTATTCGATAAGATTATAAAAAAAGCAAAGGTTGGTATCGGACTATCCAGTCCCGACGAGATAGATACATTCAATATCTTTGAAGCAACGAAACTCGCCATGAATCGTGCCATTAAAAAATTACCAATACAACCCGATTATGTGATTATCGATGGAAAACACTTGAAGTTGAACAACAGAGGTGAGTGTATTGTTTCCGGAGATCAAAAAAGCGCTTCCATAGCTGCAGCCTCTATTGTGGCAAAGGTATTCAGAGATAGATTGATGAAAGCATTGGCAGTGCTCTATCCTGAATATTCGTGGGACAAAAACAAAGGTTACGGTACCGCAGAACATTTGAAAGCTTTAAAAATCTACGGCCCAACCTTGTGGCACAGATTAACCTTCAGCCCGGTAAAGGCGCTGCTCAACAGAGAGATCGTTTTATCTTGGTTGCAAAATGATGTCATATCTGAACGAAGGCTTTTCAGAGTTGGAATGTTGTTTTAGCGGAGGTAGAATCGCGTGGAAACCGGAAAACGTTTTGAAAAATTGGTTGAACTGATGCGAATACTCAGAAGTAAAAAGGGTTGTGAATGGGACAGAGAACAAACGCATGAATCTCTGAAACCCTATCTTATAGAAGAAGCATACGAGGTTCTCGCTGCCATCGATAAAGGTAACGATGAAGAATTTGCCGAAGAATTAGGTGATCTGCTGCTTCAAATCATCTTCCACAGTCAGATAGCATCAGAAAGAAATGCTTTTACCATTGATGATGTCGTGGAAACACTGAGTGATAAACTCATCAGGCGTCACCCGCATGTTTTTGGTAATGCTAAAGGGTACTCCTATCAACAATGGGAAAAGATAAAAGCAGAAGAAAAGGGAAAGAAAGAGATCTCTGCGATTGGAGAAATAAATCACGCTTTACCAGCACTCAGCCTTGCTAGAAGAGTACAGGAAAACGCCGCTGCAGTCGGCTTCGATTGGGAAAATCTTGAAGATGTTACGGAAAAAGTCGAAGAAGAATGGAGCGAGCTCATGAACGCCATTAAATCTGGCGACAAGAAAAAAATAAATGAAGAATTCGGTGATTTACTCTTTTCCATGGTCAATCTCTCAAGATTCATAGAGGTTGACCCCGAGGTAAGTTTGAGAAAAGCAACGGAAAAATTTATGAACCGATTCAGGGCTGTTGAGAGTCTCATAAGAGATAGGAATCTTGAAATCGACAAGCTTTCTTTGAAAGAACTTGATGAACTCTGGAATGAAATAAAGGAGGGTAAACAATGAAAAAATTCCTTGTGATTTCTCTTTTGGTGTTATTTTCCGCTGGTATATTCGCCACTTCGGAAATTAATCCCGACAAAACTACTCCGGTCGCTACTGTCAATGGAGAACCGATAACCATGTACGAGTTTCTTGCGGAAGTAATGCCAAATTACATGGAAATTGCCAAAAAAGTGGAAGAAGTCGATCCGTTGTTTTCTGAGGTTTTAACTTCAACAGAAGCCGGAAAGACGCTTCTTACAGAATATGAGAAACGAGTACTCGCAAAGATGATCGAAAGAAAACTCTTCCTTCAGCTTGCAAAACAGCTTGACGTTGCCATCGATATGCAAGCTCTTAAAGAGAAAATTCACAATATCATCATACAAAATCTCAAGGAGAATAACATAAGTATTGAAATCGCCGATTTATACTACACGCTTAAAGGCTATACTGGTGGTCTTGAGATGTACGAAGTCAGGGTTTTGAACGAAACCGCGTATCGTCAAACTTATGACGCTATCTATCAGGCTCTGACTTCCGATGCTACCGTTACCGAGGAAGAGATCGTTCAGTATTACAAAGCAAACAAAAAAATTGTCTTAAAAATAAAGGGGTTTGACTCCTTCGCTCCCGCGTATACTTTCTTAAACAACGCAAAGGCTTCCGATGATCCTGTATCCCTGTTCGACGTTGAAGACAGGGAATATACATACGAAAACCTGATAAAAGAAACGGGAATTAGTACGGATACAGCTGTTTTCCTGTTCGATGAGTTTAAAAAAGGCCTGTATCCAAAGGTCATTAGCACTGAAACCAAACATTATGTTGTGTATCTTTCGGGAGAAAAATCTCTCGAAGAGCTTCGTGATGAAATTTCCAAAAAGCTTCTAGAAGAGAAAAAGAAGAACATATGGAATACCTTTATCGAACAGTATTTTGTTCCTTTCAGGGAACAGGCAATAATCGAAGTTGGCGAAATAGGAGGATAGAACATGGCGGCTGTGACAAAAGAACAGGTGATGGAAGCTCTCAAAGAGGTTTACGATATGGAAATCGGCTTTGATATTGTTAGCCTCGGGCTTGTATATGGTGTTGAGATAGACAACGAAAACAACGTTAAGGTAACCATGACGCTGACCACACCAATGTGCCCTCTTGCAGGCTTTATCATCGAGGATGCCAGAAGTAAGGTTCAACAGATAGAAGGTGTCAACAAAGTTGATGTTGAACTGACTTTCGATCCACCATGGACACCCGAAAAAGCTTCTGACGAAGTAAAAAAAATCTTTGGAATATAAGAATGAAACTCAAAGAGTTGTTTGAAGGAATCACGTTCGAACTCAAAGAAGCGGGGATTGAAAATCCTCGCTTCGTTACTTTTACTTTACTTGAAAGTATTGCAATGATAGAAAAACATAAAGTGTTTGTTGATACTGCCACAGAAATCGATACAAAAACCTGTAAGCTTCTATTCGACGCGGTGAAAAGGCTAAAGGCTGGTGAACCGCTGGATTATATCATTGGCTGGAAGTATTTTCTTGGAGCCAAGCTTAACCTTGATTCAAGGGTTCTAATCCCAAGGCCGGAAACAGAGGAACTCGTGGAGATGATCATAAACGAGCATAAAGGTAAGAACGTAAAAGCCTTCGCAGACGTAGGCACCGGTAGCGGTGCCATAGCAATCGCTCTAGCAAAACACTTCCCAGCATCAAAGATCTACGCCACCGACATCTCCAAACCAGCTTTAGAACTTGCATTCGAAAACGCGAAAATCAATGGAGTAGAAGGAAGAATAGCCTTCCTTCACGGGAAAAATCTTAAACCCCTTGAAGCTTATATGGATGAAATAGAAATTATAGTTTCAAATCCACCGTATGTGAAAACCACGGTCCTTGAATCACTCGATAAAAGGGTCAAAGACTATGAGCCTATAATCGCTTTAGATGGCGGTGAAGATGGAATGAATTTTTTCAGGGAGTTTATAAAAGTTCTCCCAGAGGGAAAATTCGTGTATCTTGAAATTGCCACTTACTCCCGGAATCCGTTGAAAGACTTTCTTAAGAAATACCGGAAACGTTACACAGTCAAATTCAGAAGAGATCTCAGCGGTAAAATCCGGTTCGCTATACTTCGCCCAGAAGGGAAATAATCCTTTCTGAAAACTCTGCTAAATCGCACTCGTACTTCTTGTCTGCTATATAATCAAGCCCTGTTTCACCCTGATTGATTATGAGCAATTTTGCTCCCTTTTGTTTTGCAAAGGTAGGTAAATGGGCCGCCGGATACACCACAAGGGAAGTCCCCATGGTAATAAAGAGTTCAACATTTTCTGAAAGGATGTAAGCTTCAGCCATGGCACTTTCTGGAAGAGCTTCTCCAAAGAAAACAACATCCGGTTTTATGAGTCCACCACAGGTACATTTAGGAAAATCACTTACTTCAAGCATTTTTAAAACGTCTTCTGCAGTGTAGCGCTTCCCACAGCTCATACAGAAGAATTTCTGAGCGTTGCCATGCAATTCAATCACTTTCTTTGATCCAGCTTTCTGATGCAAACCATCTATATTCTGGGTAATTACTCCTTCTATCATTCCTTTTTTCTCCAGCATTGCCAGTAACCTGTGAGTGGCATTAGGTTCTTTGTTAAAAAGGTTGTGAATTCTATCTGCAGCAATCTTGTAGTACTCAGCCGGTTGTGACAGGAAAAAATACGAGATCAAAAACGTATTGAGGGAGTTTCTTATACAAACCTTGTGGTCCTCTGAAATCCGGAATACCGCTTGCAGTCGAAACTCCGGCACCGGTAAGAATCGCCGTAGATTCGGATTCATCCAAAAATTCGAGGAACTCTTCCGCCAATTCTTCCAGATTCATACCCCTCGTCTCTCAATCAAGAGGTTCAAAAATGACCTCCGGGAATCTTATCACCCCATCTCCAGTCCACAAAAGAACATTGTTTTCGAGAATTTTAGAAGGTGTGGGTGTTGCGGATATGATTTTTGCATTTTTAGGCAAACTGAACGTCAGAAATGACTCGTCAGCCAGGTTTATTTCCATATCACCAAGGGATGTATTTACTTTCCCATCACTCACAGTAGCGAACCCTTTTACCACAGCGTATTCTTCGACTCTTACGACATCGTAATCCAGCTGAGTAGCTGTTGACTGAAAATCCTGAACAAGCATCGTTCTATTGACTTTGCTTGAAAGCCCATCAAGAGATTTCTGGAACTCGGATATCTTTTCGGATGCCGGCTTTTGAAATTGCTCCAGGAATTTTTCTATCTGTGATGGTTTTAAAAATTTCAGATCCACGGCACTGTCCATGATAACGGTTCCATCAAAGGAATATCGATAATCACTGGTGTATCTTATTGTTTCCACTTTCAACCGGTTGGAATAACCTAAAAACATATTCACTACAGTAACACCAATCATAACTACTAGCACAATTATTAGTAAAGTATTGAACTTCATGTTGAACCTCCTAATTTGATAGTTTCCACGAATATGATACCACACCTCTGAAAACCTGACTGCTGGTTGTAGCGATGTTGTTGGAAATGGCGTATGTGTTAAAATATCATGGAAAGCAGCTTAACAGTGGAATTTACTATTTTGGAGGTGTCTAAATGCGTGTCCTTAGTGGAATGCGTTCGACAGGAAAATTACATCTTGGAAATCTTACAGCCCTCGAAAGATGGGTCGAACTGCAGAATGAAGGAAATGAATGCTACTTTTTTGTCGCTGATTGGCATGCATTAACTTCTCATATAGATTCTACGAATAATTTTGCCGGTTGGAGTCTGGACATTGTGAAGATATATGTCGCCGCTGGCCTTGATCCGGAAAAATCTGTAATTTTTATTCAATCTGCTGTGAAGGAACATGCGGAACTATTCCTTCTTTTCTCCATGCTGGTTTCCGTTTCAAGGCTTGAAAGGATACCAACTTACAAAGAACAGAAACAGCAAATAAATGATAGAGATCTTTCCAGCGCTGGCTTTTTGTTGTATCCGGTGTTACAAGCTGCAGATATATTGATGTACCGTGCCCATGGCGTTCCCGTTGGCGAAGACCAGGTTTACCATATAGAGCTTACCCGTGAAATAGCACGAAGATTCAACAACCTTTTCGGTGAGGTGTTCCCTGAACCTGAACCGATACTGGCAAAAGTCGCAAAACTTCCGGGAACCGACGGAAGGAAAATGTCAAAAAGCTACAACAATTTTATACCAATCGATACAGATGAAAAACAGCTCTGGAAAATGATAGCTCCTATGATGACCGATCCGGCAAGAAAGAGAAGGACGGACCCGGGTGATCCTGAAAAGTGCCCTGTTTGGGAATATCACAAAGCTTTTACCCACTCGCAGGAGGAGTTAGACTGGGTTGTTAATGGCTGTAAAACGGCCGGAATAGGTTGTATAGATTGTAAGAAGCTTCTGCACAAGAATCTCAGTGCAAAGCTCAGCCCGATCTGGGAAAAACTGAGAGAGTTCGATAAAAATCCTGAAGAGGTGAAGAAGATAATTAAAGAAGGAAATGCTAAAGCTCGGGCGTTCGCACAGGAAACGATGAGACTCGTTTACGATGCTATGAAATTCGGGTGGTAATAGTGGAACAGATGAAACTTATATTCACGCTTCCAGAGTTTGAAGGTCCGCTTGACCTTCTACTCTTTCTTGTTAGAAAACATCGCGTGGATATAAGGTCGATTCCCATAACGGTTATCGCAGATGAGTTTATCGCACACATAGAAAAGATGAAGTCTCTTGATATGGTTGTAACTTCCGATTTTTTGCTCATGGCATCGACTTTATTGCAGATGAAATCAAAGGCACTCCTTCCAAGGCTAAGTCCAAAAGAGGCACAGGAACTTGAAAAACAACAGAAAGAATTGTACAGGCAGGTTGAAGAATATCAAACGCTTAAAGAACTATCAAAGCGGCTCAAGATAAAGCTCTACGAATCTTCTTCCTACGAAAGAGTCAAGGTCGATACCCCTGAAACAGTATCATATTCCGAAGAATTACCACAAAAACTCGCAGAAGCTTTCAGAGCAATACTGAAGGAAACCGTAGAAAAAGAAAGAGTTTATACGATAACATCCGAATTGTACAGCGTAGAAGACAGAATGGAAGAAATAGAAAAGGAATACGAAGAAATTAGATTAATGGAAATACTTAAACAAAAGACCCGTATTGAAGTGGTGGTAACCTTTCTTGCAGTTCTTGAACTTATTAAGCTTGGTAGGTACATAATAGTAACCCTCGAGCCCACGCCATTGTTCAGGAGGGTACATAAATGAGTGAAGGTATCTCCAAAAAAGCAGCCATAGAGGCGATGATCTTCGCATCTCGCCAGGGAATTACCTCCAAAAAGATGGCGAAAATTCTTGAATTGAAGGAAAATCAACTTCTCCTTATACTGGAAGAATTACAGGAGGAGTACGCCAATAATCCGAACCGAGGCGTCATTTTAAGACAGGTCAACGGGAAATTCAGATTCTACACAAAAAAAGAGGTACAAAAATATGTCACAGAAGTAATCAGACGTCCTATCGCAAGAATAACCGATTCTCAACTTGAAGTCCTTGCCATAGTCGCCATAAGAGGGCCTGTAACAAGGACCGATGTCGAGCTGATGCGCGGAAAATCCTCACAATCGCAGCTCCTCGAACTTCAAAAAATGGGACTTTTAAGGAAGAGGCGTTCAAAACTTCCTGGAAGGCCTTATCTGTATAAAGTAACCCAGAAATTCTATGATACCTTCCAGCTAAACGACCTTTCTGAAATAGTGGAGGGATTGGAAGGAAAAATTGTGGAAACGAAGGAGGTAAACCCTTCTGAAACTTCAGAGGTTTCTTCAACTGAACAGCCACCTGTCGAGGCGGAAAGCGGGGGAAGCGATAAAGGGAAATAGGGTTCTCATAAACGGTAAGCCCGTGACGGAACCATGGTTTGAAATTGATCCCGTAAAAGATTCGATCACACTCGACGGGAAGAAAGTAAGGCCCAGAAAGCAACAGCGAGTGGTTTATGCTTTGAACAAGCCGCGAGGTTATCTCAGTAGTATGAGCGATGATAGAGGTCGGAAGACAATTGCCGATCTTATAAAGGGGAAAATACCGGAAAAAGTCTTTCACGTTGGCAGGCTCGATATGGATACCGAAGGTTGATAATCCTCACCAATGACGGTGAGCTGGCCAGAAGGCTCTCACATCCTTCTTCTGAAATAAAGAAAACCTATGTTGCCAGGGTTACTGGGAAGCTGAGCCCCCAAGAAATAAGACGTTTGGAGAACGGCGTGGTTTTGAGAGACGGATTCAAAACTTCCGGGGCTTCTGTCAGGATTATTCGGACTTCACTAAGAGATACCCTGGTCGAAATAACCATTCATGAAGGGCACAAAAGAGAGATCAGGGAAATGTTTAAAGTGTTCAACAAACACGTCCTTTACCTCAAAAGAACGGCTATTGGCAGTTTGAAAGTAGACATTGTTCCCAACCCTGGAGACATAAAAAAATTAACTGGACAAGAAATACAAAAACTGCTAAAATAAAGCGCAATACTAGTGAAAAGCTGGTGAAAAGATGCATAAAACCATCTCCTCTACTACCACAAATTAATAACTTCTAGTGCTAACCTTTAATTTTATTCTTAAGACCAATCTATCTAATTGAACCCGTTTAATTCGGGAAGTTTTTTGCTTCGTATTTTACGAGGAGGTGGTTTTATGCTGCATATAAAAAATCTTCGAATAGAGTTCGATGAATTTATTCTGATAGATAATATCTCTTTCGATGTTGTTCCGGGTGAGGTTCTTGCTATAACAGGACCAAATGGTTGCGGGAAAACTTCTTTAATACGCGCCATAAAAGGAGAGCTTCCTTATGAAGGAACCGTGTTTGTCGAAAAGGGAAAGAAGATAGCCTTCGTACCTCAGGAAAATCCGGAGTCAAATGAAAGAGTTGTCGAATTTATTTTACAAGAGTTTCCGGAGATTCACCGCATAAAGAAACTCCTGGAATCCCAAGTCGACGACCCGCTCATTTATGCGAACCTGCTCGACGAATATGCCGGAATGGGTGGTTTCGAGCTTGAAGATCGTATTGTAAGGGAACTTCTAAGATTAGGATTCGGAAGACAGGAACTCGAAAAAAGTGTTTCCGATTTTTCTGAAGGAGAAAAACGGTTGCTCCTTGTAACCCGCGCAATACTTAAAGACCCGGATTTGATTATCCTGGACGAACCTACGAACCACCTTGACATTTCAATGATCATGCGACTGGAAGAGGAAATACTCAGGTTGAAAAAATCAGGAAAAGCATTTATCGTAATAAGCCACGACAGAACGTTTGTCGACAAAATCGCTGATCGGACGCTATTTATAGAACGCGGAAAAGCGGTTACGGTAAGAGGTGGGTTCAGCCTTATGAGAGCCCATCTTCAAAACAAATTTGAATCCGATTTAAGGCGTGCACAGGAAATCTCCCGAAAAATCCGGCAACTCGAGCAGGAGGTGGCCAGGCGAAAAGAGTGGTCGAGGAAGAAAGAATCTCAGAAAAAATTCGCAGACAAGGTAATGAACAAAGGGTACATCGGCAGGAAATCTGCCAAACTGGCAAAAAGGGCGAGAGCTGTTGAGAAGAGGGTAGAAGAACTAATCGATAAATTGAAAGCCGAAAAGCCCTTCATCGAAAAAAGGTTGAAAATGCTTTTCCCGTATTATGAGGTTGCGGAAAGAAAATTGTTGAGCTGTGAAAATTTGAGCTTTTCTTACGATACGAAGGATTTATTCTCTGATATAAACTTAGACCTAACCACTAAAGACAGAGCTGCAATAGTTGGGCCCAATGGAACTGGGAAAACAACCCTGCTGAAATGCTTGATTGGAGCCCTGAAACCAAAAACAGGGCAGATTTATATGAACAAGAACGTAAATTGGGTTTATCTGCCCCAGAGAATCGAAACTTTTTTCCAGAAAGAGATCCTGCTGGATAACTTCATGGTTTTCGGCATATCTGAAACTGAGATAAGGACTATACTTGGGGCTGCAAAGTTCAGAAGGGAAAAGGTTTTTCAGCGAGTTGACACCCTGAGCAAGGGTGAACTCACACGAGCTGCGATAGTATGGGCTACACTTTCAAAAGCTGAATTTCTGTTTATGGATGAACCGACGAATCACCTGGACATTGAATCTCTTGAAGTGCTGGATGTCTTAATC
The DNA here is from genome assembly GCF_001639905.1 of Kosmotoga sp. DU53. Lineage (NCBI taxonomy): Bacteria > Thermotogati > Thermotogota > Thermotogae > Kosmotogales > Kosmotogaceae > Kosmotoga > Kosmotoga sp. DU53. The sequence goes on from NZ_JGCK01000032.1 coordinate 62,901, forward strand.
GAAAATTTCAAGGGAGGAATGTTGTTTATCAGTCACGACAGGCATTTCATCTCAAGGCATGCTCGAGAAGTGTATTATCTGTCGGATAAAAAACTTTCGAGGATGAACTTGTAAAAAGGTGCGGGAAAATACCCGCGCCTTTTTTCAAAAGCAGGTTTTAGACGAATACAGAAGTTCAAAGGTTGAACAAAAAAAGGGACCCTCAAGGGTCCCTGAGTGCTGTCTATCCAAGGGGGGATAGGGGGGTCGCACTCTACAAAAAAATTATAGTTTCTTACTATTACAGGTAGGTTTTCCTCCCGCTAAGGATTTTATGCTATTCATTTCACTCTTCTTTGAAGACTCTTCTCAACTTAACTTTTCCTTTCTTCGTATATATAGCCTTCAGCGGTAGAAGCATCACAGCAGGTTGAGCTCTGAAAATCACATTGCATAAAGCTTTCTTGCTGTCATATGGGCTGGAATGAATGATTTCAATTTCTTCACCATCTTCCGCTATTTCCACATCTTCCGGTCTGAACACTATATTTTTGATTCGATTGACCCCTAGCGGTGAAAAGATCTCCATAACTTCTATTGAAGGTGGGTTGGCGTAGAGCTCAACCGGATTTCCTGAAGCTATGAACCTTCCCTTCTTCATCACGTAAACCCTGTCGGCTATCGCCATAGCATCTTCAGGGTCGTTGAGGACTATCACAACACAACGTCCCAACACCATGAGAATTTTCTTCACCAGCGTACGCATTTCATTCCTGATTTTTCTGTCAAGTCTTTCGAAAGGCTCGTCCATGAGAATCAGTTCAAAATTTCTGACAGTTTCTCTCGCTATTGCCGTTAACTTTCTTATTCCTGCCGGTAGTTTTTCTGGAAGCTTATCGAGATAGTCAGAAAGCCCATCGAGTTCTTGGGCTTTTTTTACTACCTTTCCTTCCGCTTCTTTGTCTTTTCGCAATCTGAGAGGGAAGGCCACATTTTCGAAAGTATCCAGATGAGGAAAAATAGCGTCATTCTGAAAGACAAATGCTATATTTCTCGTGTTTGGAGATAGAGCAGTTGCATCCCTGCCGGCGATGAACACTTTCCCTCCACTTGGTTCCTGAAGGCCAGCTATTGCCCTTAAAAGAAGAGTTTTTCCACACCCAGAAGAGCCTAGAAGAGCTACGATCTCATTTTCCCTGGCTTTCAAACTTACAGGACCAAGCTTAAAATCCCCGAGCTTTGCCTCAAGGGATTCCACTCTTAAAACGTCCACGCTGTCCATAAGCCATCCCCCAGAGTCAATTGAAAAGATTGCCGATGAATCTCAGCAGCCATATTATTCCACTGATAAGGCCACTCAAAACGAGACAGGTAGTAATTGGAAACCAGAACTCGAATCCATCTCTCGAAATGTGTATATCTCCCGGTAGCTTCCCGAAAGGAATCCCTATTTTTCTAAATAAAAAGACAGTGGCAGCCAAAATGAACGCTATTATTCCAATCTTGATCAACAGCTTTTCTAAAAATCCCAGAGTGCACACCTCCTGGATCTTTCCAGAAAACAGGCGTTGGCATGTTTTCAATCCAATTATAACCCTTCATAACCCTTTGGTTGTGCAACCAAAAATTGTGGTATATTAGTTGTAAGTATGAATACCTCTTTGTTGGTTGTACTCGGCTTCACAACTAACATAGCCAATTTAGGCATTACATCAACCAGTTTACGGTGTTAGGAGTGAAAAAATGAAAGAATTATTGAAAAAGATTGCGAAAGTTTATGGGACACCCGTGTATGTGTATTTTGAGAAAGAGATCGAAAACCGTATAGACAACGTTTTAGGAGTTTTTGAGGGAATAAATGTTTTTCCCACGTTTGCTGTGAAAGCAAACAACAACCCCCACTTATTGAAGGTCATTTACAATAAAGGCTTCGGGATGGATGTAATTACCCCGGGAGAGCTTTATGCTGCAAAATTGGCAGGTGCTTCGCCTGAAAAACTGGTATGGAACGGTAATGGAAAAACAGAAACAGACATAAAGAAGTTCATTGGAAGCGTGAAATATGTGAACGTAGATTCTTTTGAAGAAATGGAGATCTGGAAAAAGACAGAAGCAAACGTTGAATTGTTTATCAGAGTGAATCCTAATATAGATGCGCGTACACATCCTCATATCTCCACTGGTCTGAAAAAACATAAATTCGGTATCCCGTTGGATAAACTCGATGAATTTCTGAAGAAATTCCCCGATAGCCGAATCAAGGGATTACACGTTCATATAGGGTCTCAGATAACCACCGTTGCCCCTTTCGTTGAGGCGTTCGAAAAAGTCTCTGAAGATATCAAAAAAATATGGATTTGAGAAGATCAACATTGGTGGGGGATGGGGAATAAATTACGATGGAAAGGAGCTGGATTTATTAGAATACAGGAAAAAAGTTGTCCCGCTTTTGAAGAATTTCAAGGAAGTTATATGCGAGATCGGCAGGTACATCATTGGCCCATCAGGGATTTTATTGTTAAAGGTTCTGAACTTGAAAAAGACTGATGACAAATATTTTGTTGTTGTGGACGGAGGAATGAATACTTTAATCAGGCCAGCACTTTATGGTGCGCATCATGGTATCAAGATTCTCGAGCCCACTGCTTTATCCGGGAAAATAGATATAGTCGGTCCCCTTTGCGAATCTGGAGATAAGCTGGCATGGGATATAGAAATAGAGTTACCTGAAGTCGGCAGTTTGTTGTACGTTGAAAACGCGGGAGCGTACGGATTCTCAATGTCTAACAACTACAATTCTACCCTCAGGCCAGCGGAGGTACTGGTAAAAGAAAACGGTGAAATAGTATTGATAAGGCGAAGAGAAACTTTAAATGATCTGTTTGGAACAGCGCAGAGAACCGAGATCCGAGAACCCGAGAATCCGAGATAGCCGCTTCGCGGCAGATAAGAATCCTTCGGGATTGTTACGACCGGCTACGCCGGTGTTGCGAACTCCTGCGGAGTTGTCGCGAACTGCTTCGCAGTTGACATGCGCCTGCGGCGGATTAAAGCATGTTCTATTCCGGCTCGAAGAGCCGTATGGCCGTGACGAAGTCACGCATAGCCTGGGCAAAGCCCAGCACAGCCACTGCGAAGCAGCGCACAGCGTCTGCAAACCTCAACCTCGTGAGCGTCCGGAGCGTAGCTCCGCACTTCAGCAGCATAGCTGCTATCTCGGACTCTCGGTTCTCAGTTTTCAATTCCCCTCATACACTATTTCCAAAATTTCGTTTTCAAACCCCTTAGCATCAGTTTTTGACTTTGAAAAGTTGTTTTCAAACAACGAAAATCCCACCATTTTCCCCGATTTTGTTTTCATAAAACCTGCCAATCCGGAAACTCCCGTAAGCGTTCCCGTCTTTCCCCAGACTTCAAAATCGAATCTCCCTTTTATTGTCCCATCATTTTTCGAATATGAAAGGATGTCGAGAAAAGTATCTCCATACTTTTTGTACATGTGCTTCAGGATTTCCACAACCAGTTTTGGGGAAACGAGGTTGTATCTTGAGAGACCAGGACCATCGGTGATCGTAAAATCGTTCACGCCGTACTCTGTGACATTTTTAACGGTTCTTATCAGGGCTGCTATGGAGTTGTTGATCGTTCCTTTTTTCAATACCTTTGCTCCCACTGTCCTGAAAATCTGTTCGGCTACCTGATTGTCGCTTACCTCGATCATGCTTTTCAGAATCTCTCTCAATGGTTTGGATTCGTGGATATAAACCGGTTCGTGTTTTTTTGATATGTATTTGACAACCATTTCACCTTTTACGGAAACACCCAGTTCTTCAAAGGTGCTTTTCAATGTCTCAAAAAATTTTCTGGTTAGTGTATACTGATTAATTCCAGAAGAGATCGATGGATACGAAGGCCCTTTTATCGTAAGAGCGCCTATCATCGGATTGGGATCATCCCACATCCAACCTCTTCCATAGATCTCTTTTCTATCGAAAAGTCTGTCATCGAGAATTATGTTATTTATCTCAACGATCTTCTTATCTTCCACTATTTTGGCTATGATGTCGTGAAGTGTGGATACGTAAATAGTTGGATCTCCGGAACCTTTTACCCCGAAATCTTCTCCGATCAAATAAAATTTCGTTTTGTAGGTGTATTCCAGACCAAGGTTTTCTAAGGCAGCTAACAGTGTAAATAACTTTGTGACGGATGCTGGCGTAAACAGCTTTGTAGCGTTATACTGGGTAATAATTTCCCCTGTTTCGATATCTTCAACATAGATCCCAACGAATCCATCAAAGTTATCCACAAGTTCTCTCACCGTATCCCCAAATATTGAGGTAGTTAAAAGGATGAAAATTAAGAAAATTACTTTTTTCATTCTTTAACAGCCCCTCTGACCAGACCGGATATGATTTGTTTCTGAAAGGCCAGAAAAACCACAATTACTGGGATAGTCGCAATACTCGAACCAGCCATCAAATGAACGTAATCAATTCCGTGAAGTGTGTTGAAATATGCGATTCCTATCGGAAGTGTCCGCATGCTATCGGTATTCGTGAAGATTAAAGGATATAAGAACGAGTTCCATGTGGTCAGGAATGTATTGATACCCAGAACAGCTATTGCTGGCCTGGAGATTGGAAAAAGAACCCGGAAAAGTATTGTGAAATCCCCGCCACCATCTATTCGAGCAGCTTCGTCGAGGGATTTTGGAAGTCCGTCGAAATATTGCTTCATAAGAAAAATTCCGAATCCCTGAACTGCAAAGGGAAGTATTAAAGCCCAGTAAGTGTTATACATTGCGAGTTTTTTAATGAGTATGAAAAGGGGAATCATCAATACCTGTGCGGGGATCATCATTGTTGCCAAAATTATCAAAAGTACAAGGTTTGCTCCCTTGAAATTCTTCCTGGACAATGCGTAAGCGACTATTGAATCGAGTATGATATTCAAAATGGTAACGGACACGGTGACAATAACGCTGTTAAGGAAATACCTGTTAAAATTTGCGCTCTTCCAAACATCAACATAGTTTTTAAATGTAACTTCTTTCGGGATAAGGGTATCCCAGCTTGGGAGTATGTTGCCCTCAGGTTTTAGCGATGTTGAAATCATTATATAGAGCGGAAACAGGGTTGTTATTAGCAAAAAAATCAAAAGTGAGTATGCGATTGTTTGGCGTAACCTGTATCTCCAGTCTCTTTTTATTATCATAACAATATCACCTCTGATACCTGATAACCAGCTTCTGTATGAGCGTAAATGCAAGTATGATCATAAACAACACATAAGACATTGCAGCAGCGTAACCCATCTTCATTTTATGAAACCCTGTTTCGTAGAGATAATAAACAATCGTAGTTGTGGCTTTCAGCGGGCCACCCTGGGTCATTACATAAACTTCGATAAAGATCTGAAAGGACCTTATCGTATTTATAACGAGCACAAACAATAGCATTGGGGAAATCAGGGGTAATGTAACCTTTCTGAACAGATAGAATCCCTTTGCACCATCGATCGCTGCAGCTTCATAAATTTCCTGGTTGATTGATTGTAAGCCAGCCAGAAAAAGGATTGTATAATATCCGAAACTGGCCCAGATATCCATTGCCATAATCGCAGGCAGCGCATATTTCGGTTCAGCGAGGATTCCTCTACCGTACCTTACAGAAGCTCCAAAGAATTTCATTAAAGCCGTTAAATATCCATACGGTGAATAAAGATAAGAAAAGATGGTTGCTATAACTACCATCGAGGTAACAACAGGCATGAAATAACCTGATTGAAAAATTTGCTTCCCTTTGATATTAAGGTTACTCACCAAAACCGCCGCTATCAGCAGTGCTATTATGGTTGTAATTGGCACAGTGCCAACCACAAAAATCAGAGTGTTTTTCAGAGCTTTCATGAAAGTCGGGTCAGAAAACAGTTTTATGTAATTTTTCAAACCAACAAAAGTAGGAGGTTTCCCTCTGATGGGGTTGTAACGGGTAAAAGACAAATAAAAAGAATAACCAACGGGATAGAGTTTGAAAGTTAGAAAAGAAACTATCCACGGTGATAGCAACAGAAAAATTTTGAGAGAATTTCTAAGTCTTTTACTTGCCATGTGGATACCACCTCAAAAAAAGGGGTGAGGTGGGAAGCCCCACCCCATTTTCTATTATTTGTTATCGCTATTATTCGCCGTACTCTTCTTCAAATTCTTCAAGAATTACGTTTATTTCTTCCGCTGCCATATCCATTGCGGACTGCGGATCTATCGTTCCGTTGTAAACCTCGGTTATGTACTGGGTGAGAATTTCCTGGATCTCAACCCACTTTGGATGTGCAGGGGGTGTCTTTGTGAACTGGAGTTGGTTCATGATAACAAAGAAACCGGGCTGGTTCTTAAAGAACTCGTCGTCTTTAACGCTTTTGTCAGCCGGAAGCAATGTCGGTATTCTTGAGGAAATAGCCATTGCGGATCTTTTTTCAACTATGAACCTGGCAAGTTTTTCAGCTTCCTTTGGATACTTGGTGTTTCTTGGGATAACAATAACCTCGGCACCACCAAACTGAGTTGGTTTTGACCACAACTTATCCGGTCTAACAAAAACAGCATAACCGAAATCTAGTTCAGGAGCATCTTTCGCGAATGACTTGATTCTTCCAACGTCGTCCATGATGATACCTACTTTTCCTTGCATGAAAGCCTGTCTTACGTTGAGGTTCGAGTCTATCATGGAGTATTTTGTGAGTTTTTGAACGAAACTCAGTGCTTCAACAAATTCAGGAGAGTTTACAGCAGCGCTCTTCCAGTCTTCTGACAACACACTTCCGCCGTTTGACCATGCAAAGGGCAGGAATGTTTGCCATGTTGTGTACTGTCCTGTTTTGATTCCAAATCCAAAGATATCATCACCTAATGCGTTGATTTTTTTCGCGGCATCCAGAAGCTCGTCCCATGTTCTCGGTGCTATTTCAGGATCGAGTCCAGCTTTTCTAAAGAGTTCCTTGTTGTAGAAAAGAATTCTGGTAGAAACAACCCATGGATAACCGTAATATTTACCTTTGTAGATCACAGGATCCCACATGTTGTACTTATCCAGCAGATCGCTGACATCAACTTCCAGAAGCGCACCGTCAGCCGCAAATTGAGCGACCCATGTTGAACCGAGCTCCAGCACATCTGGTGTATCGCCAGCAGCAAAAGCAGTGACTATTTTGTTGAATCCGTCGGACCACGTCAGTCTTTCCATCTGTACTTCGATATCCGGGTTTTCCTTCATGAATTCTTCGATCACCGGACCCATCCATTTGTCAGACCAGAAATTCCAGAATTTGAGCACAACTTTACCTTCGGCAACAACCGCAAGCAAGCTAATAAGCAATACGGTTACCAGCAAAACACGCCTCATGACTAAATCCCTCCCTTTGTTAAAATGCACTCGCCTTTAAGTGGGGTGTTGTCAATCAAATAATCTAACAATCTAATAGCGAGATATTCATTCCAATCATATGTTGTTATATACGCATTAACCAACTCTTTGTCTTTGACAAAAAGATAATCGTAAGGAGATTGCATCGCAATCAAGAGGTTATTCTTGTTTTCGTGAATCAACAGATTTACGAGTTCAGCGGAATACTTGTTTCTGTAGGTATCCATCGTGAATATTATTACCCCATCATAAGTACTTGCTTTTTTTATGGTTTTTATATATCTGTATGGGGTTGAGCGTAGATTGTATTTAACCAGTTTGAAAGTTATTCCTTCTTTCTTTAGTAAAGACGTTATGTATTCCCTGGTATAAGCACGCTCTTGAACAATCGATACACCCGGGTTATAGGGGAAGAAGATGAGATACTTTTTGTCCTTTTCCAGGGAAAAATTACCCTTGCACAGTGCTATTCCATCAGAAATTTCTTCCCAGATCTTTTCTACTTGTAGATCGAGTTCATTAAGTTCGGAAGCGTACGCTAACAGACGAAGTTTCGTGATTCTTTTAACCGCATTATCTATAACTTCCTCAGGGATATTTCCGTTTTTTACTTCCTGGAGGATGTAATCCGCTACTTCCAGCTGGGTTTTTAAGTCTTTCCAAATGATGAACATATCGACACCGGCTAACAGTGATTGTTTCACCACTTCTTTCACGGATTTACCTTCCGAGACTGCTTTCATAAGCATGTCATCGCTGATGATTACTCCATCAAAACCTAACTTTTCTCTCAAATAGGAGATTATTTTCTTAGATATTGTGGCTGGAACGTTGTCCCAAAAAGGCAATAATATATGAGCAGTCATCAATGCCGGTATCTTATTTTCTACAACGATTTTGAAAGGGGATACATCAGTTTCGATAAAGTTGCTTTCAGGCTTATTGATAACTGGAAGTGAAGTATGGGAATCTGTATCCGTATCTCCATGCCCAGGAAAATGCTTTCCCACTGGAATAACCCCGGCAGAAAGAAGACCTTTAAAGAAAGCAACTCCATTCGTAGCTACCCTTGTTGGCTCGTTCCAGAACGATCGCACTCCTATGATTGGGTTAAAGGGATTTGAATTAACATCAAGTACCGGTGCGAAGTCCATATTGATTCCCAGATCTCTCAACGCTTTTCCCGTTAGATAACCTACTTTATAGGTTAATTCCGTGTCGTTTACAGAGCCCAACAGCATAGCATTTGGAGGTACAAAGATATCCCTGATTCTGGCGACCATACCGCCTTCCTGGTCAACGGCAACGAAAGGCGGGATATCATCACAGTGTGTTTTGATCTGTTCAACAAGTTCTTTTACCTGATCTTTATCTTTAACGTTTCGTCCAAAAATGACAAAACCTCTAACTCTCTTATCTATCAACAACTGGATCTGGTCATTGTAAGAGATTCCCTGAAATCCAAAGAGGAAAAGCTGTCCAATTTTCTGTTCAATGGACATCATACTTACAAATTGAGAGAGTGTTAATGTTCCAAGCAGGAGCATCTTAAAACTTTCAGAAAACATCAAATTCACCTGGCTTTCAAAGTGACCCTGAGTTTAAAATTGTCCTTTCTGTAATTCGAGTAAACATATTCAATGGGAATTTTCTCCTGTGAAAAAGTGATACGAACAATCGATAAAACACAATCCCCTTCTTTTATTCCAAGGATCTTTGCTACGCTTTCTTCGGCATGAACCACTTCAATTTCCTCTTCAGCAAAAGTCGGATAAATCGAAAACTCGTCTTTTAGAAGCTTATAGAGTGATTTGGTTGACATATCGTACTGTGAAATTTTTCTGAGTATGGGATATTTTGAAATATTCAAATATGCGTTCTCGATTGATCTTGGGCGGTCACCTTCATATCTCAACCTGGATAAGAGCAGTACCTTTGCTTCACCAGAAATATGGAAAGCATCTGCAACTTTTTCAGGAGGTTTAACGAGTTTATTTGTAAGAACTTTTGACCAGGCTTTTTTTCTAATTTTTTCCATTTCCTCACTAAAGCCAGTAAGATGGGAAAGGTCAGAAATCATCTTGTTTTCTGCTACATATGTTCCTTTACCCTGTATTCTATATATTAAGCCCTCTTTTACCAGTTCTTGCATCGCTTGTCTAACGGTTAGTCTACTTACCTTGTAATACTTTGCCAATTCCTCTTCTGGAGGCAGAGGATCGTTTGGTTTCAGCTTGTTATCTTCGATAAACCTTTTTAAGTTCAACTTTATCTGGTAATAGAGGGGAATCGGGCTACTCCTATCAACAGATTCCAAAACCTTCATCTCCTTGTTATGATGTCTAGTTATATATACAACTTCATTTTATAAAAAAACTTCCATCGAAGTCAAATTCTGTTTAATCAGCGTTATTGCCATTTGACAACATTTTGAGGGCCTCAGACAAAAATTCCGTGCGCTCAAGTACGTTATTACATTCCTCTTTTGTTTTCCCTGAGAGTACCATTAAAATAGCAAGCTTTGTTTTATTTCCTGATAGTTTCAGAAACTTCTTTGCCTCATCTTTGCTGATTCCTGTGACTTCAGAAATAATTTTGGTTGCTCGTTCTTCTAACTTCGTGTTGAGGATCTGGACGTCGACCATGTAATTTTTATAAACTTTACCGAGTTTAATCATAGTCACTGTACTTATCATGTTTAAAACCATTTTTTGTGAAGTTCCAGCTTTTAATCTCGTGCTTCCTGTTATAACCTCTGGACCGGTTCGCAGTTTTATAACTACATCAGCCCATTGTGCTATTTCAGGATTTTCTACATTGGCAATTAACACGGTTCTACATCCTACTTCTTTTGCCTTTTTCAAAATTCCTTTCACATAAGGGGTGCGTCCGCTGGCGGTTAAACCGATCACGGTGTCTTCTTTTTTTACTCCGATACTTATCAAATCATTTACGCCGCCAATTTCATCGTCTTCTACAGATTCTACGGCTTTAAAAAATGCTTCTTTTCCTCCTGCCATCAACGGTAAAAATAGACCTTCATTGACTCCGAAGGTGGGAACGACTTCCGCTGCATCAATAACGGCTAATCTTCCACTGGTTCCAGCCCCACAGTATATTACCCTTCCGCCTGATCTAATCGAGCTTACCGTCATGTCAATTACTGTTGCTATTTTTTCGAGTTGTTCAGCGACAGCTAAAGGTACAGTAGCGTCTTCGTGGTTCATAAGCCTGAGCATTTCGATCGTACTTAAAGAATCGATATTGTGAGACTTTGGATTTGACTGTTCGGTTTCGAGTTTTTCTATCATAGTTTTCCTCCTTGTATAGGGTAAGTTTTTTATATTATTATATATCAATCTGTATAATACATAAGAGATGGAGAGAGGTGGAGAAAATGTGGGAGACAGTGGATAAGATCGTTAAAAGCGGAATAAACAAGATTTATCCGGGAGCTGTGTTGCTTGTTGGAAGACCTGGAGAGATATTATACGAAAAAAGTTATGGGACAATTGACGGAGTCAGAAAAACTCAATTGGATACTATATACGATATTGCCAGCCTCACAAAGGTTGTTGCAACAACTACTGCCGTAATGAAGCTGTTTGAAGAGGGATTGCTGCATCTGAACGATAGGCTCGGTTACTTTTTGCCTGTTGAAGGAAAAAAAGCTGACATTACTATTTTCCAGTTACTAACCCACACTTCAGGTATGGCACCGTATACGGAACTCTGGAAACATTTGAAGGGAAAGGCGCTGTTAGAGGAAATTCTAAAGATTCAACCCGTTTATGAACCCGGAAAAATCGTGTATTCATGTCTGAATTTTATTACGTTAATGGCTGTTGTTGAAGCCGTTTCCGGGACATCGTTTGATGAATTCGTTTATTCGATTCTTTATCCTATAGGAATGAACAATACCTCTTTCAATCCTGAAAAATATGAAAATATTGCCCCAACGTCAATACGGGAAGGCAAAAGGCTCATAGGAGAACCTGATGATGAGCTTGCATATTACTTAGGTGGGGTCAGCGGAAATGCTGGACTCTTTTCAAGTGCACGCGATCTTTTTATCTTTATGAGTGCTCTGTTAAAAGGCGAAATCGTGAGCAAGAAAGTCGTGAATCTCTTTTCACAGCATGTTGTCGATTCAAACGGAAAAAGAAGACATCTTGGGTGGGAAGCACCTTATAATGGTTCGAGTGCTGGTGACATTCTTCTGCACTTGGATCATGCTTTCGGGCACACCGGTTTTACGGGGACAAGCATATGGTGTGATGGTGAGAAATTCGTTATCTTGCTCACGAATCGTGTTTTTATAAAGAGATTCAGTGAGGGAATTGGACGTATCAGGATATTACTTCACAACGTCATTTTTGGAGGGTTATGAAGTGTGGGAAAAGTTTCTGAAGCTGCTAAAAAAAGATGAACGGGTAGTCCTCGGTTTAATGTCCGGTACATCAGCTGACGGACTCGATATCGCTTTAGTCAAGGTCAGTGGTAAAACTCAAGATTTGAGATTTTCTTTAGAATTCTTTAAATCTATCCCGTACCCAAAAGACCTACGAGAAAAAATTATTCGTGCATATAACCCGAATGTTTCAACGGTTAAGGATATCACGGAATTGAATTTTACTCTGGCACGTGAGCATGTGAAAATGATTAAAGGTCTAGGCTTGCAATTTGATTTGATTGGTTATCACGGCCAAACGGTTTACCATATGCCGGAAGCCGGTGCAACTTTACAGTTAGGGGAAGCTGATGTTTTGGCTGTCGAACTTGGAGTACCGGTAGTCCATTCCTTTAGGACAAAAGACATGGCTCTGGGAGGGCAGGGTGCTCCAATCGTTTCGTATTTTGATTGGGTGGTTTTTGGAAGAGAAAGCGGTACTGCTACATTGAATATTGGCGGTATTGCAAACCTGACTTATTTATCTAAAAAAAGAGAAAACGTTATAGCCTTTGACACGGGACCGGGTAATTGTTTGATAGACGTTGTTGTCAATAAGTATTACTCACAACCCTTTGATATTGATGGAAAGATAGCAAAAAAAGGCAAAATCCACGATGATGTTATTGAATTGTTGGTGAAGAAAGACGCAGACTATATTGAAAAAAGTCCCCCAAAGACAACGGGAAGGGAAAGGTACAACGAAGAATTTCTGGATGGTATCAAATGCCCTCCTAAGGATCTTGTGCGCACTTTGACCAGATTCACAGCGCTTTCCATTCATCTGAATATCAAGAAACATGTGCCAAAGACGAAAAAGTTAATCGTTACTGGAGGGGGAGCATTCAATCCTGTACTTATAGACGATATCCGTTCCTTTGGATACGAAATTGAAATACCAGACAAAACCTTCGTCGAAGCGAAAGAAGCGATCGCCATTGCTGTTCTGGCAAATGAGTTTTTGAACGGCGTCACTACAAATATCCCGAATGTTACGGGTGCAGAAAGAGAAGCGACGCTTGGAAAGCTTTCTTTGCCGTTCTAATTTTTATATCATCCGTTCAACAAAAACAATTCCTGTGTAAAACTGAACATAATGTGAAGGAAGAAGGAATGGATGGTTTAACTCTATCATCTTTTTCTGGATTTCTATTTGGTCTGTATCGTGTATTATGACACATCCATGGCTTCTTCTAAGTTCTTTTGCTTTTGTTCCCCCATGAACGAGAATACCGTCTCTGTTGACTTTGTAAATTCCAAGTGCGTATCCATATAAAGGTTGCCATAATCTGAACAGACCAGCTGGTCCGAATTTCTCTGGTGTATTCTTCAAAATCCCGGATTCATAGGAAGAAAGATATATGCCGATAGGTGTATCACCGTTTTCGATTTTCTGGCTCTCTTCCGTTTTTGAATCATGCTGTCCGTGACCTCGAGCGAGACAGGAATAAATTTCATTCCCTTCTCCGTCGTAAAGGTGAAGGTTTCCAAGCTTGCTTCTGTCATCCGGAAGGGTGATTTTCAGGAAAAAATAATAGCTGTTTTCCGCATATTTCGTGAGTTTCTTTAGTGTCTCGAAGCCGCAGTGTTTCTCCTTTATATCTTCCTCTTTTTTGAATTCAATCAAAGCGTCAAAAAAATTTGAACAAGCTTTCTGGTCTATTGGAAATGGCGTACCGAACCCTCTGTAGAAGAGATACCTTGAGAGTAAGTATTTTGCTCTCCAAACATCATTGCCTGTCATTTCAGGTTTTATTGTCCTGTGAAAAGGTTCAGGTAACGTGAAACCGCTTATCTCTCTCGTTATCGTAAATTCAAAGTCTGGATTGTCGTAAAAATACTTTTTTTGCACGTTATCACCTTAAATATTTGGCGACATCAATAAACAGGCGTCAAAGGTTTCTTTCCTTCGAGAACCGCGAGAATGTTTTTTGCTACGAGAACAGCCATGTTGTTTCTGGTTTCTACTGTTGCCGAACCGATGTGCGGCAGTAAAACCACGTTGTCAAGTTCCTTAAGAGCATACGGAACCTCAGGTTCGTTCTCATAAACATCCAGTCCCGCAGCAGCTATTTTACCCTGCTGCAAAAACTCTATCAAAGCTTCTTCGTCCACAACGGCGCCTCTCGATGTGTTAATCAGTACCGCTGATGGCTTAATGAGCTTCAATTTACTTCTGCTAAGGAGATGATAAGTTTCACTGGTCAGAGGTACGTGAAGAGATATAAAATCAGATTCCTTCAACAGCTGTTCCAAACTTCTGTACTCGACATCAAGATTTTTTTCCTCTTCACTTGTTAGTGGCCTTCTATTATGATATATAACTTTCATCCCAAAAGCTTGAGCCCGCTTAGCAACAGCTTTTCCTATCCTTCCAAGTCCAATTATCCCGAGAGTTTTTCCGTTCAACTCAATTCCGAGGAACAGCTCCGGTTTCCATCCCTCGAAGAGGCCTTTCCTTACAAATTTATCTGCTTCAACAATCCTTCTAGCAGTGGCAAGCAATAGAGCCATTGCAAGATCGGCAGAGGCATCTGTAAGAATATCCGGCGTGTTTGTAACGATTACTCCTTTTGCTTTCGCAGCTTCTATATCAATATTATTGAATCCAACAGCATAATTGGCAATTATTTTGAGTCTTGGAAGTGCGTTTATTATTTCAGCATCTATGTTATCGGATAAAAGCGTTACCAGAGCGGTCGCATCTTGTGCCCTTTCTATTATCTCTTTTTTCGAAAGGGTTCTATCTTCCTCGTTGACCTCAACATTGAATTTGCTCAGTAGTTTCAATCCTATTTCCGGAATCTTATAGGTTACAAAAATCTTTTCCAAGGGAACTACCTCCTTTCCTAAGAAATCCGAGAACCGAGAATCCGAGATAGCAGCTACGCTCCGGACGCTCACGAGGTTGAGGTTTGCAGACGCTGTGCGCTGCTTCGCAGCGGCTGTGCTGGGCTTTGCCCAGGCTATGCGTGACTTCGTCACGGCCATGCGGCTCTTCGAGCCGGAATAGAACATGCTTTAATCCGCCGCAGGCGCATGTCAACTGCGAAGCAGTTCGCGACAACTCCGCAGGAGTTCGCAACACCGGCGTAGCCGGTCGTAACAATCCCGAAGGGATTCGTGCCGCGAAGCGGCTTTTTCGGATTCTCGTCAATCAGTATCTCACCATCAAATATACACTGGATATGATCATACTTACAAGGACAACCAGCATACCGTAAGCCATGAATTTCACGAAACTGATTTCTTTACCATAATATTTTTTGAGAACCGCGAGACCTATGATATTCGCCGATGCTCCGATGGGAGTGCCGTTACCTCCCAAACACGCTCCTAAAGACAGGGACCACCAGAGAGGATTCAGGTTTGAAAAGGTTTCCGGGTTTATTTTTTTCATTGATTCTACTACAGGTATCATCGTAGCAGTGTAAGGGATGTTATCTATAAACGCTGAAATTACTGCTGAAGCATTTGTTATAAAGAGCATGGTACGATGGTAAGAACCTCTTGAAAGTTTTATAAGTAAATGTGCAAAATTTTCCAGCACACCGGTTTCTTCAAGACCTCCAACTACAACAAAAAGCCCAATAAAAAACAATATCGTTGACCATTCTACTTCTTCCAGAGTTGCTTCTACATTTTTTCTGTCCATAATCGTTAGAGATAACGCTGCCATCAGAAGGGCTATCGTTGAACTTTCTAAATGTAACTCATGTTGAAAGAGAAAAAGAAACGTCGTAATGACTAGTAATACAATAGATATTCTGAAGTTTTTTCTGTTAGTAACTGCTTTGGTTAGTTCGATACCTTTTGCGTCTGTAAGATCTACACTGAGCTTTTTCTTAAGCAGAAAAATTATCATCGTATGGGTGGCGATGAATATGAGTACAATTGCGGGACCAAGATTGACAATAAAATCCATAAAAGACAACCCCGCAGCGGAACCTATCATTATGTTTGGCGGGTCACCAATAAGCGTTAAGGCACCACCGATGTTTGATGAAAAAATTTCACCAAGCACCAAAGGAAATGGGTCAAGACCTACAGCATCAGCGATAGCAAGAGTAATAGGAACAAAAACAAGGATTGTTGTAACGTTATCAAGAATACTGGAAGCAAGGGCTACTACGCTAACCATATACAGATATAGTTTCACCATACTACCCCTCGAGAGCTTTAGCGCCAACGCGCCAAAGTACTCGAAGATACCGCTTTTTTTCATAACGGCTACGAAGATCATCATTCCTATGAGGAGAAATATGGTGTTGAAGTCAACGTATTCTTTGTAAACAATTGCAGGATCTCTAAACACCCCAAAAATAAGCATGAAGGTTGCGCCAAATAAAGCAACAAGCATCCTGTTAAGCCGTTCGGTGATGAGGAAGAAATAGGAAATAAGAAAAATCGACACCGCTACAACTGTTTGATAACTCACGCTATCATCTCCATAAGAATTTTGACAGAACCAATTATACAACAAAAAAAGTACGCGGCAGGAATATCCCGCCGCGTATGCCTTAGAGCTTTCGAAATGATTATTCTTCTTTGTAAATCTTTATGCCGAAATCATCGGCACCCACAACGACAACATCGTTTTCGGAAAGCTCGCCGCTGATTATCATATCGGCAATCTGTCCTTCCACATCTCTTTCAACGAGCCTCCTTATCGGCCTTGCGCCATATACGGGATCATATCCTCTATCCGCAAGGTAATCGACGGCTTTATCGGTGTAACGCATGGATATACCCTGTTCGCTGAGTTTTTCCTCGACCTCTTTCAATCTCAATTTAACGATCTCTCTCAGGTGCTCTTTGCTCAACGGCTTGAAGAACACGATGGCATCGAGTCTATTCAGGAACTCCGGTTTGAATGCTGACTTAAGTTTCTGTTCGACAAGTGCCGTTGTGTTTTCGTCGAATTTACCCTTCGTCATCTCTTCAGAACCCACATTACTGGTCATGATGAGTATGGTGTTGGAGAAATTAACGGTTTTTCCTTTTCCATCAGTTAATCTTCCATCGTCCATCACTTGAAGTAGAACATTGTGAACATCAGGATGTGCTTTTTCAACTTCATCAAGTAATATGACGGAGTAGGGTCTTCTTCTAACCGCCTCAGTTAATTGACCACCTTCTTCGTATCCGACGTATCCCGGAGGCGCACCAATAAGCCTCGATACAGAGTGCTTTTCCATGTATTCGGACATATCGATTCTTATCATCGCATCTTCGCTACCAAAAAGTATATTTGCCAGTGTTTTCGCAAGTTCCGTCTTCCCGACACCTGTTGGTCCAAGGAATAGGAATGATCCCCATGGTCGGTTCGGTGCTTTTAGACCAGCACGTGCCCTTCTTATGGTATGGGCAACCGCACTAACAGCCTCTTCCTGATCTATGAAACGTTCGTGAATTAGCTTTTCGAGATTTTTCAATTTATCCCTTTCAGATTCGAGAAGTTTCCCGGCTGGTATTCCGGTCCACTGCTCGACGATTGAAGCAATTATTTCTTCCGTAACTTCATTGTTCTGAGCGTTGTCACTCTTAAACCATTCAGCCTTTCTGGCTTCGTATTCTTTTCTGATTTTCTCGAATTTCGTTTTGAGTTCCGCGGCTTTCTGGTAATCACCTTCCTGAACGAGCTCGGATATCCTGTTGTCGAGCTCCTGGAGCTCTTTTTCCATCTTCCTCAAATCATCCGGAAGATATCCGGCTTTAAGGCGTACATAAGATGCAGCTTCATCTATAAGGTCAATAGCCTTGTCTGGTAGGTATCTGTCTGTTATGTATTTCATACTTAGATCAACGGCCGCCTCAAGAGCTTTATCCGTTATCTTAACCTGGTGATGCTTTTCATACGACTCTCGCAATCCTTTTACAATTTCCAGTGCCTCATCCCTTGAAGGTTCGTCTACATAAACTGGCTGGAATCGTCTTTCAAGAGCCCTGTCTTTTTCGATGTACTTTCTATACTCATCGAGAGTAGTTGCCCCTATACATTGAAGCTCTCCTCTCGCGAGAGCTGGTTTCATAAGGTTGGCAGCATCCATTGAACCCTCCGCAGAACCGGCACCCACAACGGTATGAATCTCATCTATGAACAAAATCACTTCTCCAGCAAGACGTTTCACCGCATCAATTATCCCCTTCATTCTCTCTTCAAATTCTCCACGGAACTTGGTTCCAGCAACAACTCTTCCCATATCCAGAGCAAGCACTTTTTTGTTTTTCAGGTATTCGGGAACGTCACCATCAACGATTCTCTGAGCCAACCCCTCGACTATTGCGGTTTTACCAACACCAGGTTCCCCGACTAAGGCAGGATTGTTTTTGGTCTTTCTACCGAGTATCTGGATGACCCTTCTTATTTCTTCATCCCTGCCTATAACAGGCATCAGTTTTCCTTGCTTTGCCAAATCGGTTAAGTCTATGGTGAAACGCTTGAGAACATCAACATTCTCGTTTTCGGACGCTTCACCCTTTTGCCTGGCACTCAGCATGGCATTGTAAACGGTATCAACGTTCAATCCGTGTTTCATCAGGATTCTTGCCGCTACTGACGAAACCTCTCTAAGCATAGCAAGTAACAGATGTTCCGTACCAACTTTGGCGTCGTGCATTCTTTTGGCTTCGTTTCTGGCTGCTTCTATGATGTGGCGTGCGTCGGGTGTAATATAAATCTGATTGGAAGATTCAACACGCCCACCATAGCGCGCAATAACCTCTTCGACATCACGGCGAAGGGATCTCATATTAACCTTCAACTCTTTCAGAATCTCATAAGCAAAGTTATCCTCATCTTCGAGGATAGCAAGCAAAATATGCTCGCTGCCAAATTGATTCTGGCGATATCTTGTCAATATATCCTGAACATCCATCAGGATTTTTTTCGCCTTCTCCGTGTATTCTTCATAATTTATCATTCTCTCACCTCCAGTTTTAAAAAGGGCGCCTTAAAGGCGCCCCGTATGATTTCATCTCAATTACTCAACTTTCACACTTACCGTTTCTTTCTTGACTTCTTCCTTCTTAGGCAATTCGATTTTCAGGACGCCGTCTTCGTATTTTGCTTTAACTTTGGTCGTATCGATACTGTCGGGCAATCTGAAAGCTCTCTGGAACATACCATAGGAACGCTCGTAGAGATGGTAGTTTCTAGATTTGTCATCTTTTTCAGAGGATTTCTCTCCTTTGATTGTCAGGATTCCATCTTCAATTTTGATTTCGAGATCTTTCTTCTTTATGCCAGGTACTTCCATTTCCACAAATATGGCATCGTCCGTTTCGTAGATATCGACTTCGGGGATGAGCATGCCGTACTCTCCTCTTCTTACATCGAGTCCTCTAAAGGCTTCGCTGAAAAGCTTATCGATCTCTTTCTGAATTTCCTCAAAGGGTCTGAAGAGTTCAGAAACGTTCTTCTTTGGAACCAACATGCTATCACCTCCCCGACAAAATTTTCAGTTTATTCATTTTAGGCATTGTCTTTCGGTGGTATGTACTCAGAATTTCCACCTTGGTCTCCAGGATTTCCGGTCTGATCAGTCTGCCCACCCTGAGCCGATTGGTAAATAGCCTGGCCGATTTTCATAATCTCCTGCTGCAACTGATCGAAGAGTAGTTTGATCCTCTGTATATTATCTGAACTTATCGCATCTCTCAAGTCTTTTACTATATTCTCTATTTTTGCTCTGTCCTCGGGTGAAATCTTGTCCCCATTCTCTTTGAGCATCTTTTCTGCACGATAAGCGAGTTCATCAGCCTGGTTTTTGAGTTCGATCTCCTGTTTCTTCTTCTTGTCCTGTTCTTCATATTTCTTCGCATCTTCGATAATCTTCTTGATTTCATCTTCGGATAGCTTGTGTCTTCCGGTAACAACCATCGATTGCTGTTTTCCGGTTCCAAGATCCTTGGCATAAACGTTCACAATTCCGTCACTATCGATATCGAAGGTAACCTCTATCTGAGGTACACCTCTCGGTGCCGGTGGAATACCCGTAAGCTTAAAGCTTCCAAGGAATATGTTGTCGCGGGCCATGGTTCGTTCACCCTGGTAGATCCTTATTTCAACCTCTGTTTGACCGTCTTCAGCTGTAGTAAAGATCTTGGATTTCTTTATCGGGATCGTTGAATTTCTTTCGATTATCGGTTCCAGGAGCCCTCCTTTTACTTCGACTCCCAGCGTGAGTGGCGTTACATCGACAAGGACAAGATCCTTTTCCAGTTTTCCTCCAAGTATAGCAGCCTGAATCGCCGCACCAATAGCCACTGCTTCATCAGGGTTAACGGTTTTGTTGGGTTCTTTACCGAATATATTCTTGATGAAGTTCTGTACGTATGGAATTCTCGTAGAACCACCAACAAGTATGATTTCATCAATATCCTGAGGTGACATCTTGGCATCGTTCAGAACTCTTTCAATTTGTTCTCTTGTTGATTCAACAAGATCTCTTATCAGCGATTCAAAAGTGGATCTTGTTATCTTCATTTCAAGATGGAGCGGTCCCTCGGCTGTCGCTGTTATGAAAGGCAAGCTGATCTCCGTTTCGTATTTTGAAGAAAGCTCTATCTTAGCCCTCTCGGCCGCATCTTTAAGTCTCTGGTAGGCTTGTTTATCCTGCCTGAGATCAACGCCATGCTGTTTTCTAAACTCTTCGGCTATGTAATCAATGAGTCTCTGGTCAAAGTCATCACCACCAAGGTGGTTGTTTCCAGCCGTTGCAAGAACTTCAACAACTCCATCACCGATGTCAAGTAACGACACATCAAAGGTTCCTCCACCAAGGTCGTACACTATGATTTTCTTGTCACCTTCGCTTTTGTCCAGCCCATAGGCTACTGCCGCGGCTGTAGGTTCATTGATGATTCTCAGAACTTCGAATCCTGCTATAATACCAGCTTCTTTTGTAGCCTGTCTTTGAGCATCATTGAAGTAAGCTGGACAAGTTATAACCGCTTTGGTTACCTTACCGTTCAGATAGGCTTCAGCGTCTGTTTTGAGTTTTTTCAGAATATAGGCACTTATCTCCTGGGGTGTATACTCTTTGTCATCTATCTTGACCTTATAATCAGACCCCATCTTTCTTTTTATTGATCTGATAGTTCTGTCACTGTTGAGAATAGCCTGACGCTTTGCGGGTTCACCAACGATTATTTCACCGGTTTTACTGAACGAAACCACAGATGGTGTGGTTCTTGAACCTTCAGCATTGGGGATAACCTCAACATTTCCATCAGGCTTAACCCAGGCAATAACAGAGTTTGTTGTTCCAAGGTCAATACCTACAATGTATTCTTTTTCAGCCATATCATTCCCTCCTTTTTCACCTCGTGTTCTATCTTCGCATTTTAATTATATTTAGTTAGCAATCGAATGTCAAGTTTGCCATTTCAAAAATGTGGTTTTGTATGGTCCGCTTTCATTCATATATATAATTATACCAATCTAATCGCAATATAATCTTATAGCGACCGTTACTAAAGAATGCCAAATTTATCTGGTCGATTCTTGTTTCTTTTTTTTAGTGTCTGTTTATCGTGATAATGCTAAACTCCAAGTAGGAGGTGATGAGTTGCCCAGATTAATTGACAAGCTCTTTCCAAAAGAAAGCCCTTTGAGACTCCTTAAAGAACATGCCGATCTGGTCTTAAAGGCTTCCTCTTATTTACCAGAAGCGCTGGAGCTTTACTTCGAAGGAGACTTAAAGAAAATCACCGTGATGTCAAAAGAAGTTGAGGAACTGGAACGCCAGGCTGATGATATCAAAGCACGTATTCGCGCAAGCTATATGAAACTCAAATTCGTGTATTTCGAAAAATCAGATCTAATGACCATCCTCCACAAAGCCGATAGTGTTATAGATGGGGTTGATGATGTTTTAAAGATATTGCAAATGAACTCGGTTGAAGGTCTCGAAAAAACCGACATTCCAAAAAATTTCATCAGCCTTGGCGAAGATTCATTTAAGTCGGTACAACTTATGCACGACTTAATAAAAACACTGCTTGACATTGTTGAAAGCTCCTTTGCTCCTAAAGAGATCGGTAAAGAAGTCAAGGAAATAGATGAACTAGAAAATTACGAGTTCGACACGGATGTTCGTTCGGTAGAACTCGGAAAAATGCTTTACACCCAAAAGAATAGGATGAATCCCGTGGATATTCTCTACCTCGAGAAATTGACGACAACAATTTCGGACATTGCTGATAGCGCTGAAAACGTTGCGGAAGCTATTCTTATGGTAATCAAATCATAAGAAGGCCCAAATTTTTTCATCTGGAGGGATTTTCTTGCTTTTATATATCTCGCTAGCTTTAGGATTCGGTCTTGCTATGACCATCGGAGGAAACGATGTCGCTAACTCCATGGCAACCGCTGTTGGTGCTAAAGCAATTACCGTTAGACAGGCTGTGCTAATTGCGGCTGTTCTCGAATTCTCCGGTGCTTTCCTTTTTGGCACACACGTTACAAGTACCATCACCAAAGGAATACTGGAACCGGCCTTTATAGGTTCTCAAAATGCTCTTGTTTTTGGGGCTATTTCCGCTCTCATAGGAGCATTTGCCTGGCTCGTCCTGGCTACTCTTGGTGGCATGCCGGTATCGACAACCCACTCTATCATTGGCGGAATGGTTGGATTCGGTTTGATAGCTGGAGGACTGCAGGCTGTAAACTGGGTAAAAATGCTCATGATCGTAAGTAGCTGGATTATATCACCTCTTGTCGGTGGATTCATCGCATATGTGGTATTCAAATTAATTGCAGCCAGTATTCTCAAAAAAGAAGATTTGATGACTGCTACAAAGCGTTACGCACCCATTTTCATCAGTTTTGCCTTCTTTACAATTGCTTTCCTTTTCACCGTGAAAACACTTAAAAACCCTGTCAATATGTCATTATTCTGGGGATTATTGTTCTTTGTTATTTCTTTTGTTATCAGCAGTTTGCTAATACGAAGATTTCTCAAAAAGAAGCAAACAGGAGACTGTTACGAGGTTGTAGAATCTACATTCAGAAAAATGCAGATCCTGACATCTTGTTATGTGTCCTTCTCCCATGGAGCCAACGATGTTGCTAATGCGATTGGACCTCTCGCGGTGGTTTATTTCGCCCTGACAGCCGGGGGAATTGGAGAAACCGTGAACATCCCATCGTGGATGCTTGCCATCGGTGGCTTCGGTATAGCTCTGGGCGTAGGGCTTTGGGGGAGAAAGGTTATGGCAACTGTCGGAACGCAAATCACAACACTAAACAACACCCGTGGTTTCAGCATCGACTTCGCGGCAGCCACATCTGTTCTCATAGCTTCCGTCTTTGGAATGCCCGTTTCCACGACTCACGTCGTTGTCGGGGCTGTTACCGGAGTCGGAATGGCGAGGGGGTTCGAAGCCGTTAATAAAGGGGTGCTCAAGAATATCCTCTGGGCATGGCTTGTAACAGTACCGGTTACAGCAGGCATTTCTGGATTTGTCTTCTATCTTTTCAGCAAAGTTTTCATAATGTGATGGGTATGGAAACCATATATTCTTTTAGTCGATCTGATATGAGAAGCTCTTTACCGTGAATCGCTATAAAAAGTTTTTTTGAGCTACACCGTGAAACCGCCGAACGTAATCTGTGAGGATCAATTTTAGCAAAAAATTCCGGGAACTCACTTATTGCGAGAGTGGTTTCGTACTTAAAATTTCCGGTTTTTACCAGAAGTTTCAGTGTTTCAGCTTTTGAAATTAAAAGAACACTGAATCCCTTTTTCACGAGTCTTGCCATTTTCTTCAAACCTGTGAGAAGAAGATTTCTGTCTATCGGTGTCTCTTTGTAAGTATTTTTCTTCAAAGAAAATATCCTCTCCTCATATACCGGTGTTCTGTCATTACAGAAAGAAAACAGCAAAGGACCCGCCTTTAGTCCAACGTCATTGATACCGTCTCCGAAAACGATCTCCACATTCTTCAAAGTTTCCAGTGCTTTGAATAAATGTCTCACCGTTACGTAAGGTAAAGATACCTGGAAATTTCTTTTTGATTCGGTCTTCAAAAATGCAATAACGGTCATATTCGAACTCGTTGAAACCATAGCGGTTTCATTGCCACCACCGAAGATCGTTACCATCTCACCTTCAACGTTTATTGAGGAAGCGAAGTTTAATTTTCGCCTGAATTCGGATAATTCCATCTTGAACAATGCTTCAAACTTCCGTTCCATTCTAGGTCGCTCTTCTATCTTTGAGTTTTCTATGATCAATCTATCGCCATTGGCAGAAATCACAAGCTTTTTATCGCCAAGAGAAAATTGGATATTCTCCTCCTTCGACTTCCGTTCTTTCAAAACCCTTACCTGGTCAATAGGTAAGATGTATGTTCCTGAGAACGGAGATACCTCTTTATTTACAGCTAATTCAAGCTTTCCACAACCATCACTCACAAAGAACCTGAGCCCTTTGAAGTAATGCAATCTCACGAAGCGAAAGCCGGGTTCAACTGTCCCGGCAAATTTTTCACATAGCTCAAGTATTTTTTTGTATTCCCCGTTTTTCAGAACGAATTGCATTCATCTTCACCCTAAAAGAGTGTTATTTGCTCTTTTTCAGGAAGTCCTTTGAAGGCCCCATACTTTCTCAGTATTTCCACGTGCGTTTTGTTGATCGAAGTCCTTTTCAAAAGATCTTCCACTGAACTAAATGGCCTCTTCTCACGCTCTTTTATTATCGAAATGGCTACTTTATACCCAAGGTTTTTTAGCCTGTTAAAAGGTATTCTGAGGCGTTGCCTTCTATCAAAAAACGTCTCGCATCTGATTTCTCTAAATCAACAGGCAGAAAGGAATAACCTCTAAGGCGCATTTCCAGCATGATCTCAAGAAGCGTTTCTTTGGATCTTTCTTTGACATTCTTGTTTGCATTATTTTTGAGATTTGTAATTTCCTTTCTTATACCACTTACATCACCAAGAGCGAGATCTACATCGAATTCGTCACCCTTTATCGTAAAGTAAGTTGAATAAAAGGCCAGGGGATAATGAACCTTGAAATACGCCACCCTGTAACCCATACTAACATAAGCAACAGCGTGAGCCTTCGGGAAAAGATATTTGATCCTTCGGCAAGATTCAATAAACCATTCTGGTACTTCTGCTTCCTGCATCATTTCAACTTCCTCATCCGTTATGCCTTTCCCTTTTCTCACCTTTTCCATTATTTTGAATGCTTTTAACGGCTCTATTCCTTTTGAAATCAGATAATTCATAATGTCATCTCGACATGCAATGACATCTGACAGCGTTGCTTTTTTCGAAACTATCCAATCACGAGCGTTATTCAACCAAACATCTGTTCCATGGGAGAGCCCGGATATTCTCACAAGCTCACCAAAGGTTTTCGGACGGGTCTCCCGGAGCATTCCCCGAACAAACTGTGTACCAAACTCGGGTATCCCGAGAGTTCCCACATCTGTACCTAAGTCACGAGGATTTATTCCTAAAACCTTCGTCGAAGAGAATATAGACAAAGTATCTTTATCATCCATGGGAACAGTCGTTGGATCGACACCTGTTATATCTTTGAGCATCCTTATAAAAGTTGGATCATCGTGTCCCAGCGCATCTATCTTGACCAGATCATCGTGAATCACTTCGTAAGCGAAATGTGTTGTCATTGTTCGAGATTTCGTGTCGTTTGCTGGAAACTGTACAGGGGTGAACTCATGCACATCTCTGTCCTTCGGAACGATCATAAGACCGCCAGGATGCTGTCCTGTGGTTTTTCTGACTCCAACGATTCCAGAAGCAAGACGGTCTATCTCCGCCCTCCTCAACTGCTTTTTGGAACGTTCCATGTAGGCTTTTACAAACCCATAAGCGGTTCTTTCAGCAAGCGTGCTTATCGTGCCTGCTCTAAAAACGTGATCTTTACCAAAAAGTTTTTCAAGGTATGCGTGAGCTCTTTCCTGATATTCTCCCGAGAAGTTTAAATCTATATCTGGTACTTTGTCACCTTCAAACCCCAAAAAGGTTTCGAAAGGAATGTTCTGGCCGTTTTTTTGCATTAGCGCACCGCATTCGGGACAGCTTTTGTCTTTAAGGTCGTATCCGGATTCAACTGAACCGTCCAGAACGAATTCCGAATGTTTACATACAGGACATACATAGTGAGGTGGTAACGGGTTCACTTCGGTAATTCCCAGCATCGTCGCAACCAGAGAACTTCCAACAGAACCTCTGGAACCAACAACATATCCGTCTTCGTTGGACTTTCTAACGATCTTCTGAGCAATAAGGTAAAGGACAGCGTAACCATGACCTATGATAGCACGAAGCTCTTTTTCAAGACGCTTTTCAACGATTTCCGGGAGTGGATCTCCATAGATCTCATGGGCCGTTTTGTATGTTAGTTCCCGTACCTGTTCGTCCGCTCCTTCGATAATGGGTGGATGAAGTTTCCCTCTTATAGGTGCTATATTCTCAACCATTAAGGCTATTTTTCTGCTGTTCTTTACAACAACTTCGTAAGCGATCTCTTCGTCTTCAAAAATCTCCTTTGCAGCTTCAAGCATTTCTTCTGTGGTTCTAAGATAGAGAGAGGGTTGCTTGTCAAAATTCTGGTACTCTTGTGCAGCTTCAAGTACGGCACGGTAAATAGCATCCTCTGGTTCTAAGAAATGAACATCTCCGGTCATCACCACAGGAATGTTCAGTTTTTTGCCTATCCTGTAGAACTCGCGGTATCATATTTTTGAGATTCTCTCGTGTTATATGAGCTTCTGCTTCGTTGTAGTCCAGAACATCCAGCGGCATAATCTCTATAAAATCAAAAAATTTCGCGATCTCCTCAAGCTCCGCAGCATTTGCTCCGGAAAGATACGCCTTCGAAAGTTCTCCAGATATACAAGCTGAACCAATGATCAATCCCTCACGCTTTTCGAGAAGAATGCTCTTCGGTACTCGAGGCTTCTTATAGAAATATTTTGTGTGTGACAACGTAACAAGCTCATAGAGATTTCTCAAACCCGTTTTATTTTTTGCGAGTATGGTTACATGAAGCGGTCTCAAGCTCGAGATGTTTATGTGCTTTCTCAAATTTTCGAGCTCTGCTATCTTCTTTATTCCTCTCTTCTTCGCCATAGAGAGAAGCTTCTTGAAAACCTCAGCGGTTATTCTCGCATCCTCTGAAGCCCTGTGATGTTCAAAATCTCCGAGTTTTAGACGTTTAACAACATTGTCTAAAGAATAGCTTTTCGATTTGAGAAGGCTTTTGGATAAAGCCAGAGTATCTATATAAGGTAATTTCCAGTCTTCGTTGTACAGATGCTTGACCGCGTTTCTTACAAAGCGGTAATCGAAAGTTGCGTTGTGAGCAACCAGAACAGAATCTTTACAAAATTCGAGAAATTTCGGTAGTACTTCAGAAAGCGATGGGGCATCTTCCAATTCTCCATCACTGATCCCTGTTATTCTGGTAACTTTTTCAGAAAGATTTCTTTCTGGTTTTACAAAAGATGAGAATTCTCCTATTACTTCGGTTCCTTTCAGCTTAACAGCGCCTATTTCAATGATTTCATCTGCTGAAGGATCAAGCCCGGTGGTTTCAAGATCAAAAACCACATAAATGCTGTTCATCAACTCAAGGTTTTTATCTTCTATTTCCCTTACGATGGGTTCTGAATCATTTACCATGTAACCTTCCATTCCAAAGATAGGTTTTATCCCGCTTTTTTTCGCGGCAAAGTAGAAATTTGGAATGGACTGAACAACACCGTGATCCGTAAGGGCTACAGCATCGTGTCCCCAACTTTTAAGGGTTTTGAACAATTCGTTAACATCGACAATAGCATCGAGTGCACTCATTTTTGTATGGAGGTGAAGTTCGACGCGTTTCTCCTCGGCATTATCTTTCCGCTTCGGGAGTTCGATCTGGTTCAGGTCTCTTACCATTAAAACTTCTTCTTTTATCCTGTCATCATATTCAAGCTTTCCTCTTGCCAAAAGCTCGTCCCCGTTATTTATTCCATTCCATACCTCTCTGGCTTTTGCGCCGATCAACTTACAGATTATCGAATCTGTAAAATCCGTTACATTGAAGGTAAGAACAGACACCTTTCCATTCCATTTATCAAGACCAAAGACCTTTCCAGCAACAACCACATCTTTTTCTCTACCCATAACATCACAAATCTTCTGTGGTGCCTGTCTGATTCTTCTCCCGAGAATTACTGTACTCTCCTTTTTAGAGGGTTTCAAAACCTGTGCTGATTCGCCAGAAGTCGCTGAAGAAGGCGAAAGTATTAAAGGTGTTTCGGGCACAATATCTGGCTTAGCTTCATTCTGTATGGGTTCAAAAATTATTTCGAAAGGGATATTTTTCCCTGCAGTCTTCTTTATCGCCTGTCGTAAATCATCTTTTTTTGATCTTATACGCGCTTCTGCAAAACTATTTTTAACGTGTATGATTATTTTCTCACCATCAAATTTGATATCCGACTGTTCTAGATAAGAAGCCAGTCCATTCGTGTGTTTAATAAAAGCGTCGATGTCAAATTCAGCATCATCTACTCCGGAGGGCTCTTTGCCAGCCAAAGGAACTCCATCCGGATGATGTAAAGATTCACTGACGGGTCTGAACCCAAGAGAAACCCTTATGTTTAGTTGCGCAGAAGCTACTTTTACAAAACGCTCCAGAAGAAATCTTTTGATTTTTTCTGGAAGTTTGTCATCGAATACAAGAGTCATTTCTCTCTTTGAGAGGTCCACAACTGCATCCAGCACATAAAATGAATCACAGCTGTACTCCGGATAAAAACCAAGGATTCTTTCAACAATCCTGGAGATTGGTATATTCAATTCTTTGAAACGTAACTTCACCTATGAGCACCTCCGGGAAATCTTCGAAAGGAGATATGACACCATGCAACTGCCAGAGCATCCGCAGCATCATCAGGTTTTGGAGTTTCGTTCATTCCCAGAAACTTTTTCATAACCCGCTGGATCTGCCCCTTCTCAGAACGACCATATCCAGTAACTGATTGTTTAACCTGGTGCGGTGTGTATTCAAAAATGGGAATACTAAGCTGCTTCAAAACCAGCAAAACAACCCCTCTCGCTTCTCCAACCTGAATGGCAGTTGTAACGTTTCTGAAGAAGAAAAGCTCTTCGATAGCAGCTTCATCTGGTCGATACTCTTCCACAATTTCGTGGAGGCGATCGTATATCTTCAACAGTCTATTTGGGATCGGCTCACCCGGTTTTGTTTGAATAACACCGTAACCAACCAGCGAGACTTTTGAGCCAGAAACATCTATCAAACCGTATCCTAAAGTGCCAAAGCCAGGATCGATACCAAGGATTCGAGTACAACTCTTTGCCAAAACAACACCTCCAGCTTTACCATTTTACTTCCTGAAAATCTGCGAAAGAGATAGAACAATCTCTTCACGTGGGAAAGGAGGCTTTGACAGAATCAAACGCTCACCAGCAAAGGTTTGCAAAAGGGCAGTTCCTGTTCACATGGTTTCTTTTTCGATACAAAACCGGTATATTTCTCTGAAGCAAAAAACTACGTCAGTCTTTCACTATTTTTTGGCTCAATCCCCTGCTCTTCTAAATCTTTAAGAAGTTTTTCATAAGCCTTTCTCGCGGCGTCCTGTTCCGCAGCTTTCTTCGTTTTCCCGTAACCAACGGCAAGCGCTTTTCCATTAACCCGCACCTCTACGTGGAAGAGCTTGTTCTGAGGAGTGCCGATGTTTTCTATGTAAGAATATTCAGGTCGTACACCCAGATTACCCTGTGTTAATTCTTGAAGGGTCGTCTTGTAATCAAGCACAAGTTCTTTATTCAAAGCTTTTTCTATATAGATTCCTAATTTCTCTTTCACAAAATTCCTCGCTATCTCGAATCCTTCGCTCAAATAAAGGGCGCCAAGGATAGCCTCAAAAGCATCGGCCAGTATCGAGTCCCGTCCCCTTCCGCCAGTCTTTAGCTCTCCTTTGCCAAGAAGCAGGTACTCCCCTATGTTCATATTCCGAGCAACCTCTGCCAGAACTTTTTCGCTTGCTACGACCGCACGTGTTTTTGACATCACACCTTCATCTACGTCGTACTCTCTGTACAAGAGATCTGCAAGCGAAAGAGCCAGCACAGCATCCCCAAGGAATTCCAATCTTTCATTCGATTCAACATTCATTCCCTTACGTACAACTTCATTTGCATAAGAAGAATGACACAGAGCTTTGAAAATCCACTCTGTGTCAATATCCAAATCGTTTTTCTTGCAAAACTCTTGAACTTTCTTATAATACTCTTTCATCTCACCCATTTCCTGACTCTTTCAGCTATCGATTCCGCGTCAAGTCCGGCAATTTTATAAAGGTCTTTTTTACTTCCAGAAATGAAGTACCTATCGATTCCGATTTTTTCGAATTTCTCCGGCAGGAATCCCGCCAATGCAAAGTAGCTTTCAAGGAGCGTTCCAAGGCCACTGTTCACGTTATGATCTTCAAAAGAACAAACTTTACCCTTAAGATATTCCTTTACTTCCTCAAAATTTGCGTCAAGAGGACAGCTTACATTCAAAATGGTGATTTCTATTCCTTCAGCCTTAAGCTCATCAGCAGCTTTAACTGCTTCTGTTGTTACCTGTCCTGTAACGACAACCGTGGCATCTTTTCCTTCGCGAATGACATCAACCTTTCCATATTCAAATTTATAGTCATCACCAAAGAAAGGTTTGCCATTTGCGTCCGTTATTATATCCATTTTCGAGCGTCCCATGGCTATAATGAAATTTCCTTTGTTTACAGCCGCATATCTTACAGCTCTGTCTGTCTGGTTGGGATCTGCAGGAACGATTAGCTTGAAACCGTATAGATTCTTTATGGCACCTATATAGTCGAGACAGTGATGGGTCTTTCCATCTTCCCCAACATCTATACCCACGTGGGTTACACCAACCTTCAAGTCAGTTTTGTTTATATCGTTGAGTCTTTGTTGGTTATAGGTTTCATCAATTCCAAAGACCCCAAAATCTGCAAAGAATGTTTTCGCACCTGATATGGACATGGCGCCAGCAACCGTTACAGCGTTGTGTTCCTGCACACCGATCTGGACAAAATTCTCGGGCCATACTTTTTCGAAATCCTCAAGTTTCGTTGAAGGTTTGAGGTCGCAATCAACAACCGCTATGGGCGCCTTTCCTTTGTTAATCTTTGCAAGATCCGCTAAAGCCTTCCCGAAAGCGGAACGATTATCAAGTTTTTCAGAAGCGCCGTAAGTTATCGGTGTTCCGGGATCGATTTCAACGAACTCCGTCGGCGGTACAATTGGCTCGTGATAGGAAGGTAATTTCTTTCTCATCTCAAGGTACTTTTCAAGATCATTTTCTACTCCGAGTTCAGCGAGAGCCTTCTTACAAGCTTCCAGATCTAGTGGCTTTCCGTGATATCCAACGACATCTTCCATAAAGCTGACACCTTTACCCATAACTGTTTTCGCAATTATTACCACAGGTCCCTCCGAATAATTGGAAGCTTCGCACAGCGCATCGTTAAGAGCTTCGTAATCGTGGCCATCGACTTCGATGACTTTCCAGCCGTCAGCTTCATAATTAGCCTTTATATCGACAAACATAACATCATGAGCTCTTCCAGATATCTGTGCATCGTTATAATCGATAACTGCCACCAGATTGTTCAACCCGTACTTCACCGCTGTCCTTCTGGCTTCAGCAACCTGTCCTTTTGCCTGTTCAGCATCACCCATTGCAACGTAAACCTGGAAATTCTTGCCGCTTATCTTAGAAGCAAGGGCCATACCAACACCGGCAGAAAGCCCTTGCCCGAGATTACCGGTAGTCCATTCCACACCAGGTATGCCACGGGTTATGTGACCCTCATAAATACTGCCAGCATGTCTGAATCCTGCAATAACTTCGTCAATATTGAAAAAACCAAGTCTCCCAAGTGCCGCATAAACACCTGGAGAAGTATGGCCATGACTAATAACAACCCTGTCTCTGTTAGGGTCGAAAGGATTTTCAGGATCGATATTTGCATACGCATAAAGCATAAGGTAGATATCTATCGATGACATCGAACCACCAGGATGACCTGATTTAGCAACTGTGGTCATCTTTAAGATATCACCACGACAGATACGTCCAAGTTCTTTGAGTTCAGCTATTTTCTGTTCTGAAAGCTTTTTTTTCGCCATTCTGATACCTCCAATCCTCAACTATTTATCATCTTCTTCAAGCTCTATGTCTTCATCTTTCTCTCTAAGAAGTTCTTCTGGATCTGTGTCTGAAAGAAAAGAAACCTGGCTTTTTCTGAATTCATCGAAAGGAATTTTCAATAGCTGACCGTCATCCGCTACAAGCGTCAGCATCTTGAGAAAAATATTGACGGTGAGAACTTTGCAGGTTTTGTTCTGGTATTCCACCACGGTCCCTTCATCGGGTATATCTTTAAGTTCTTCTTCGTACAGATCCTGCTCGTAAGCAAGACAGCACAACAACCTGCCACATCGTCCTGAGATTTTTGCAGGGTTAATTAACAGTTGCTGTTTTTTCGCATGCTTTAACGTAATGCTTTCAAAATTTCTGAGAAATCTCACACAACATGCAACCATACCACACAGTCCGAGACTTCCCTGCATTTTAACCTCGTCACGGATACCAACCTGTCTTAACTCTATACGCGTTTTGAATGTCCTTGCGAGATCTTTGACCAGTTCCCGAAAGTCCACCCTGCTATCGGCTCCAAAATAAAATACGATTCTCGAACGGTCAAACATATATCTTGCTTCAAGTAACCTCATAGGCAAACCATGTTTCTTGATGAGCTCTTTACAAATCTCAAAGGCTTTCTCTGAATCTTCCTGGTTCTTTCTGTGAACCTCTTCGTCTTCTTCTGTCATCTTTCTCAAGATTGGCTTTATCTCTTCGCTTAACTGATCTATTCTCATTATAACAGGGCCATATCTAACCGTTCCAACATCAAGACCAAACTCGCCCATAGCGATCACACGGTCCCCTGGACGTAATTGCAAATCTTCTGCGGTGTATTTACTGAGTTTTCCAACAGCGTGGAATTCCACACCATAAACATGTCCATATATCTCAGGCATATTTTCCCTCCATTTCTAGCGTTTCACAAAAATTTCTCTTGCGCTGTAAAGAATTCTGTGTAATATGAGATCTCTATTCAACGAACCAATTTTCAATCTCGATAACCTTTGACACCACAGGAAAACTTCCTCAGATTCTGCCGTATTTTTAAGATCCAGGTCCATCAACCATTCGAGTAATTCCAAATTCTGTATGAGATTCCATCTTGAAGTTCTACTGATAATGAACGAGTCATGAATCAACGTTCCCAAAACCGCTGCAATCTCCTGAAGAGTATGGAAATAATTACCGTTGGTGTTCAAAGTTTTTTTCAATACCACAAATTTCTTAAAAAACTCGTGTTCCCCCTCAGAAACAATCCTACGAATAACCTCAAGATAAAACTTTCGTCGCATCAAATATTCTTCAGGCCGAGAATCCGTAAGTTTCTCAAATTTTGTCACCAGATCCTGAAAATTCAATTGCTCAAAGCTCTTCAATGCTTCTATCAATTGTGACACATCATTGTCGAGACAATGTTTCAGAACTTCGAAATCTTCAAAGCAACCCGCGTAAATGTACTTAACATCCTCCCTGTACTTTTTCTTCAGAGCATCTAACATTTCGTAAGGATAATCCATTTCAAAGAAAATACTCCGGCTCCTTATCGTTGGAAGAAGAGATTCCCACGAAGTCGTTGTCAGTATCAATGTCGCAAATTCCGGTGGTTCTTCAAGTGTTTTCAAAAAAGCATTGGAGGCCTCAGGAGTAAGCCTTTCAACTCTATGAATGACAACATATTTTTTCTTGCCATTTGCAGGTTTATGGAGCAAGAAACGTTCAACATCCAATATATCGTCAATTCCTATGTTTCCTGAAGATGGTTGTACTACCAGGAGATCCTCGGTTTCTCGTTGCGAATTCCATTTCGTATCACTCCGAACAAACTCAAAAGCTCTCTGCAACAAAAAACTTGGCGCTTTTCCAATGAACGCTACCGTTATACCTTTATCCAGATGTATAAGGTTCTCCAATGTTTTTAGAAAGGTCTCATTCATAACTCCCATAATTTAATTATAGCTGAAAGCTAGCAAATGTTATATGTATGATATATTTTTAAATGGGAGGGATTT
This sequence comes from Kosmotoga sp. DU53, assembly GCF_001639905.1. Lineage (NCBI taxonomy): Bacteria > Thermotogati > Thermotogota > Thermotogae > Kosmotogales > Kosmotogaceae > Kosmotoga > Kosmotoga sp. DU53. The sequence continues at coordinate 96,975 of NZ_JGCK01000032.1, forward strand.
TATGGAGAGAACATTTGTTTATTTGAAACCAAATACGATACAGAGGCAATTGATCGGGGAAGTGATATCCAGATTTGAAAGGAAAGGGCTGAAAATCGTAGCTTTAAAAATGCTGAAAATGACAATGGAGCAGGCGGAGAAACTCTACAAGGAACACAAAGGGAAGGATTTCTATGAGCCGCTTCTGAAGTTTGTTACCTCCGGTCCAATAGTTGCGATGATCCTTGAGGGACCCCGGGCTGTTGAGGTTGTTCGCCATGTTATAGGAAAAACGGATCCTCTTGAAGCTAACAGCGGGACGATCAGGGGAGAATTTGGAGTCACGATAAGAAAGAACATAGTCCATGCTTCCGACAGTCCCGAGCATGCCAAACACGAAATGTCGATTTTCTTCGATACCAGTGAAATCGTGGATTATAAGCTCTTACTAGAGGAACAATTCTGATGGTCATAGCTGTTTTAAAAAAAGGAAAGGAAAAGAAGCTCCTCAACGGTTACCCGTGGGTTTTTGAAGATGAAATCAGTGAAGTTCAGGGTGAGCTAATCCTTGGCTCCCCGGTGAATGTTTTTTCGAATGATTGGGCCTTCGTGGGAAAAGGCTTATACAATCCCTTTTCGAACAGAAAGATAATGTTTCTGACCACTGAAGATGTAGAGTTAGACGAAAATTTTTTCAGAGAAAGATTATATAAAGCTCTGGAATGGAGAACACGTTTTTTTGATAAGCCCTATTACAGGTTATTTCACGGTGAAGCCGACGGAATTCCCGGGTTCATTGCCGACAGGTATGGTGAAGTTATAGTTGTACAGTTCAGAAATTCCATTGTAGAACTATTGAAAAAACAGCTGGTAAATTCTATCGTAGAGCTTCTTCTTCCTGCTGCGGTTTATGAGAGAAGCGATTTTGAAATGGGCACCGGTGAAGTTTTACAAAAGAAGACGGGACTACTTTATGGCGAGATAAAAACCCCAATTGTAGAGGTCGAAGAGAATGGATTGAAGTATATCGTGAACTTTACAAACGGGCAAAAAACCGGGTTTTTCTTCGACCAAAGAGATTCGAGAAAAATGGCACGGAAAATTGTAAAAAGATTCGCTTTCAAGAGAGCTCTCGATCTCTTTTCGTTTACCGGTGGTTTTGGAATAAATATGGCCAAAGCGGGTGCTGAAGTTGTTTGCGTCGATAAATCCGGTGAAGATCTAGAAGTAGCTGAACTCAACGCAGCGTTGAATGATGTAAAAGAACGCATGAGTTTTGTTCAGATGGACGTCTTCAAATATCTGAAATCTTTGGAAAAGAAGGAACAATTTGATATAGTTGTTTTAGATCCTCCATCGTTGATAAAAAGAAGGAAGGAACTTCGTAGAGGAATAGAACTTTTAAAAGAATTAGTCTCTCTCTCCGTTCCGGTGGTTAAAAGCCACGGAGTAATTTGCCTTTGCAGTTGCGCTTATAATCTTGGGCTGGAACATCTTATTGAAGCATTAAGAAAGGTATCTTTGGAATTAGACGTTCAGTATAAAAATATTGGGATAACCTACCAGTCTTTAGATCATCCCTGGGTTTTGCAAATCCCGGAATCGCTTTATTTAAAGTGTGTGTGGACAGTTGTTGAAAAGAGGTGATAGAGGTGCCAGCTATATGGACCCACCTCATTCACGGTGACAGGGTTTTAAGAGAACTGAATATCGGTTTTGAGGAGGATTCCCTTTTCCTGTTCCATCTGGGAACCCAGGGACCTAATGTTTTCTTTTACCACGAGAATGAAGAATACAAAACCGCCGGTCACAGACTGCATAATCACAAGTGCGGTAAGTTTCTCTCCTACCTTTCAGAAAATTTATTTGAAGATTTTAGTCCCTATGTATACGGCATAATCTGTCATCACACACTAGATAGATTGACTCATCCATACATAATCTCACGTGCTGGAAACAGCAGCAAACATACCGATCTTGAAGAGGTAATAGACATTCAAATGGTAAAACGTTTCTTAAAAATTTCCATCGATACATTGAATCCACTGGGAATATTGCCTAAAGAGGTCCCTGAAATCATCGATCAGCTTTATGCAACATTCCTTTATGATGTTTTCAGAATAGACGGCATAAGCTTTTCTGAAGCTTACGGTAGAATGAGAGAAATGCTAACGCGAAAAGACCGCTCAGCTTTAGCGAATATCTTCAGAGGATTCACAAAGATATTTACACCTGGAAGTTCCCAAAAACAGCTGTTACTGAACGAAGACGTGTTGAACCTCAACAAGCGTTCCTGGTATCATCCAACCACCGGCTGGGAAAGCCGGGCCACTTTCCTTGAGTTATTTGATAATGCCGTTGAAGAAGCTGCTAAGATAATTCTCCCTTCTCTGAAGACTCATCGACCACCACAAATCCCCGATTTTTCATTCATGACGAATCTTCCATGCGTAGATTATTGAGGTGATAATTGTGAAAGTCCTTGGATTGGTTATGGCAAATCACCGCGCAGAAACCCTCAGACCCTTAACAAAGAAGCGTACGAGTGCAGCTTTACCGGTTTTCGGAAAATACAGAGCCATCGACTTTACGTTGAGCAATATGGTTAATGCCGGTATATCAAAGATTGGAATAGTTACTCAATACAGTCCCCGGAGCCTTATGGATCATCTCGGCTCAGGAAAGGAATGGGATCTCGACAGAAAAAGAGGAGGTCTTTTTATACTCCAGCCTTACGATACAGCATCCAAAGAAACTCTTGGATATGTAGGAAGTGCTGATGCCCTTTTTCAGAACATGACCATATTGAAAAGAGGAAATGAAGACTACACTCTTATCAGTGATGGTGACAGTATATACAAGATCGATTTCAGCAAAATGTTCAGAGCACATATCGAAACTGGAGCTGATATAACAGTTTTAACCGCAAGATCTGAATTTGTAAAGCATCAAGCCGTTCACCAGAAAACCATTTCCGACGAAACGGGAAGAGTCGTTGAATGGAAAATGGAAGACGAAAACATTGAAAATGAAAAATTTTCCGTTCCTCTCGGCGTTTACTTCATGAACAAATTCCTTCTGAGAGAATTGCTTTATGCGAATGTTCCCGAAGGTAAGGTAGATTTCGTCAAGGATATCATCGCGTCCAATGTAGATTCACTCAGAGTAGTTGAGTATAGATTTGAAGGATACTGGAGAAACCTTAAATGTGGTTTGGATTGTTATTATAAAACCAATTTAGACATACTCTCTGAAGAAGTAAGGCAAGAACTTTTTTACCAGCACGGAAAGATCTACACCAAGCTAAAAGATTTGCCACCACCGAAGATAACCGGTACAGCACGGGTTTCAAATTCCATGATAAGCGATGGTTCCATTATATCCGGACGGATCCATAACTCCGTTCTCTTCAGAAACGTTAAGGTACTTGCGGGAGCTATTGTGAAAAATTCGGTAGTACTTGAAGGCTGTCTCATAGAAGAAGGTGCTTACGTTGAAAATGCGGTGTTAGATAAGAATACAGTGATACGGTCTGGAAGAAGATTTATTGGGTCTCCTGAGAAACCAGCTATTGCAGAAAAGTTCGCGGTTTTATGAGGTGATACGAATGGCAAACAGAACCGTTGCTCTCATTCTCGCCGGGGGACAAGGGACCAGATTGGGATTGTTCACAGAAGAAATGGCAAAACCCGCTGTTCCTTTCGGTGGGAAATACAGAATAATTGATTTTACTTTAAGTAACTGCGTAAATTCAGGTATATACAACGTTGGGGTTCTGACGCAGTATCGGCCTCATACACTCAGTAAACACATTGGGATTGGCAGACCATGGGATCTAGATAGAAAAGACGGTGGCGTTGTAATACTACCACCTTATAAGGGACGAGAGGATTCTGATTGGTATTCCGGAACAGCCAACGCGGTTTTTCAAAATATAGATTATGTTGACGACTTCGATCCAGAACTTGTCCTTATACTATCTGGTGATCATATCTATGCTATGGATTACAATGAACTCATAGATTTCCATTATTCGAAAGCTGCCGATGGTACGATCGCCTGTATGAGGGTTCCTATGTCCGAGGCTTCGAGATTTGGAATCGTTGTAACTGACTTCAATGAGAGAATCGTTGAATTCCAAGAAAAACCAAAAGAACCAAGATCAAATCTGGCATCCCTCGGTATCTACGTTTTTAAATGGAAATTCCTGAAAAAAATGCTTATAGAAGATGAAAAAGATCCCAACAGTTTCCATGATTTTGGTAAGAACATACTGCCAAGAATTGTTGAAGAAAATCAGGGTTCTCTGTTTGCTTTCCCTTTCGAAGGATACTGGCGAGATGTTGGAACCATAAGGTCTTTATGGGAAGCCAATCTGGAGTTGACACGTCCGCTTCCTCCTCTTAATCTCCATGATCCAACGTGGAGATTTTATACTCATACCGAGGAATATCCACCAGCTTTCGTTGCTAACGACGCAAATATTCGGAATTCATTGGTCAGTGAAGGAGCTGTTATTCACGGATATGTGGAGAACTCCGTTATTTTTCAGGGAGTTTATATTGCACCGAACGTTACAATAAAAAACTCCGTGATTATGACCAATACTATAATCGAAGAGAATTGTGTTATCGATAAGGGAATCATAGGTGAGAACAGCATCATACGAAACGGCACTCATCTCGGAGAAGGTGAAGAAAAAGAGAACAATATGTTCCCGGATATATACAACGCTGGGCTTGTTGTTGTCGGCTCCGATGTCGTTATTCCTTCTGGAAGGCGTGTTGGAAAGAACGTTGCTATATGGAATCACGTAAAAGAATCCGATATAGATGGTGACATCAACAGTGGCGAAACTGTCTTTCCAAAAAACAGATAGAAAAAATGGAATTTCTTTGATTTTCACCTCACTGTGTCTGGCACTCACAGTGATTTTAGTTGCTATGATATGGTTCCTCGACAGTTATACAAAAAAACAGGAAAAACTCGTTGAAGATACCTTTAAACTAAGTCTTGATATAAGGAGTATTTTCCATACATTCCCGAATAACGCAAATAAAACAACAGAAATCACCACAGAAACCATCTATCAAAACGATACAAAAATAGAGATTCTTTCTGTTAAAATAAATACACCTGAGCAAGGTGTCACATTCGAATTCATAGGCTCTATCGAACCCTTAGATACAGGGGAAGGAGAAAAAACAAAAAAGGAAGAAGGAGGTAGGGAAAATGAGAAAACTGCTTCTAGTATCGCTATTAGTACTCATTGCGGTATTTGTTCTTGCAGAAAAGATAACCATCCTGCACATCAACGACACACACGGGCATGCATGGACTTTTAGTGAATGGAAAAATCCCGATATAGGTGGTTTTGCTTTGATTGCAACCCTGGTTGATCAATTCAGGAAAGAGAATCCCAATACGTTGTTTTTGCACGCTGGCGATCTCAATACCGGTGTACCTGAATCCGACCTCATAGACGCCGCAGCGGATATCGTTGCATTGAACCTCATGGGACTGGATGCGATCGTCCTTGGAAACCATGAATTCGACAACCCACCGGAAGTTCTGGCAAAACAGATAAAATGGGCTCACTTCCCATTCTTGAGTGCAAACATTTATAAAGATGGAAAACCTGCTTTCACCCCTTACATAATTAAAGAAGTCGGTGGATTGAAAGTTGCGATCGTTGGTTTCACCACCGAGGAAACGGAAATCCTCGAAGCCCTTTATGCTCAAGGTTATGAATGGAAGAGTGTCATCGAAGTCGCCAAGGAATTGGTTCCTGAACTGAAAAAACAGGCAGACCTTGTTATTGCCCTAACACATCTTGGTACTGGCAAACCTATCGTAGGTGTTAACTCTATCGAACTCGCTGAACAAGTTGATGGCATAGATGTCATTGTTGACGGTCACAGTCATTCTCTTCTCACCGAACCAATGGTTGTAAATGAAACTCTCATCATTCAAGCTGGAGAATGGGGCAAATACCTCGGTAAGCTCGATCTCGAAGTAGAAAATGGCGGAATCGTTTTCGTCAGCTACGAATCCATCCCGATAAAGAAAGCCAATATAGAATCCAACAGAGCTGTTGATATCGTTCTTGATTATTTCAAGAAGCTTGGGGATGAAAAACTCGATACCGTTGTTGGTGAAACCAAGATTCTGCTTGAAGGAACAAGAGCAATAATCAGAAATCAGGATACAAATCTCGGTCACCTTGTAGCTGATGCCATGGTCTGGAAGACTGGTGCCGACCTCGCCATAACCAACGCAGGTGGAATCAGAGCCTCAATTCAGCCCGGACCGATAACATACCGCGATATTCTCAAGGTTCTTCCGTTTGGCAATACCCTTTACATCATAAAGATCACAGGGGAACAGTTGATGGAAGTACTCAAATACACCACAACGATTCCAGCTGGAAAAGGTGCCAGACCACAAGTAGCAAATCTTAGCTACAAAATTGAAAACGGCGAGGTCAAGGATGTTATGATCAAAGGAGAGCCAATAGATCTCAGTAAGACCTACACTCTCGTTACAAACAACTATATGGCTGCCGGTGGAGACGGTTACAAAATGCTCAAAGGACTCGAAGGTTATGACACCGGATTCGTCCTTGCCGATGTCGTCATGGAATATATCTCTGAAATCAGCCCGATTACCGAGTACGACGATGCTCCAAGGGTAATAAAAGTCGAAGCTGAATAAGCCAATTGAAAATGTCGCTGATTTGACATTTTAAAACCTCGAAAATTTGAGGAGTAGTTTATAAATATTTCCTGTATTATAATAGGGGCGTAAGCCCCTATTTTTCATTTCTTACCGGCGTTATCAATACATAAAATCTATTGGATAGAAAGGTGGTAGATGATGGGACTGTTGAGCTTCAAAGGTGGGGTTCATCCGCCTGAGAAAAAAACTCTTTCTGAAGATGTTCCACTATCCAGAGCCCCACTACCAGGAAAGGTTTTTGTTTTCCTCGCCAATCATGCAGGTGTACCCGCAAAACCAATTGTTCAACCCGGTGATGATGTCAAAACAGGACAGAAGATCGCTGAAGCTGCTGGTTTCATCTCGGCGAATTTACATTCCCCGGTTACAGGGAAGGTTGTGGAGATCTCCAAGATGTATCATCCTGTTCTCGGAAAACCTCAGGATGCAATTGTAATCGAAAAAACTAGCGACGATGACTGGGAACTCCTCGAACCAGCAAAATCGTACGAAGAATTCAGTCGAGATGAAATCATAGAAAGAATTAAAGAAGCCGGTATAGTTGGTCTTGGTGGAGCCACATTTCCAACCCACGTTAAATTAAATCCACCTAAGGATAAGAAAATCGACGTTCTTATAATTAATGGTGCTGAATGTGAGCCTTATCTTACTGTTGATTATCGTTTGATGCTGGAAATGTCAGAAAAGATTATTCGCGGGATTCGAGCATTAATGAAGGCACTTGGGGTTGAGAAAGCAATTATAGGTATAGAAGATAACAAACCAAAAGCTATAAGAAGAATGAAAGAAGCCGCAGGTGATGGAATTGAGGTTAGAGTTCTTAAAACTAAGTATCCCCAGGGTGCTGAAAAACAGCTTATTTATGCCCTTACGAAAAGAATTGTTCCGTCTGGTGGTCTTCCAATGGACGTTGGTGTTGTTGTACAAAATGTTGGAACTGCCTTTGCTGTTTATGAAGCTATCGAACTGGGAAAACCTCTCATCGAGAGGGCTGTTACTGTAACCGGTGAAGGAGTTAAAAAACCCATAAACATTGTAGCGAGAATCGGGACCCTTGCCAGCGAGCTCATTGAATTGGCTGGTGGTATGGAAGCAAACGTCGATAGAGTTGTCTTTGGTGGTCCAATGATGGGAATAGCCGTTCCCAAAATAGATATTCCTGTGATGAAAGGAACTTCAGGTATCACGGTAATGACAAAAGAGGTTGTAGGAGAAAGGGAAAGCTTCCCCTGTATCAGATGTGGAGGATGTGTTAAAGCCTGCCCCATGTATCTACAACCTTTTCAGCTTTATCTTTACACCAGTAACAGGCTTTACGACAGAGCCGTTGATGAAGGACTTATGGACTGTATGGAATGCGGAAGTTGTTCTTATGTTTGTCCAGCAAACATTGACCTTGTCAAGAGTTTTAAGCTGGCTAAAAAGGTTTACCGTGCGTTGAAAGGGGGAGCAAAAAAGTGAAGCTAAATGTTGCAGCAGCACCTCACCTACGATCAACCAATAGCGTACGGAAGATTATGATTGATGTTCTTATAGCGTTGTTGCCTGCCAGTGTGATGGCTGTAATACTGTTCGGTGCGAAAGCTTTGTTCCTGATAGTGTTCAGCGTTGTAACCGCAGAACTTTTGGACTTCTTTTTCATGAGAATTCTAAGAGGCAAAAAAGATTACAGACCGGACGGTAGTGCCGCGGTTACTGGCCTGCTTTTGGCTCTTAACCTTTCCCTGGCGGTGACATGGTGGCAGACTCTTGTTGGAATTATTGCAGCAATAGGGATTGCGAAAAATGTATTTGGCGGATTGGGAAAGAATATATGGAATCCAGCCCTGGTTGGACGTGTTTTCATGCTGATCTCTTTCCCGGTACAGATGACAACCTGGTACACACCCTTTGATTTGCAAACAACCGCCACACCAATGGCGTTGTTAAAAGATGGGAAGGAAACCATCTGGGGAATCAAAGACCTTTTCCTCGGAACGGTTCCAGGTTCTCTGGGTGAAGTGAGTGCATTATTGTTGATTCTTGGTTTTGTATGGCTGGTAATTCGTAAAAGAATAAAGCTTATGATACCGATCGCTTATGTGGGAAGCGTAGCCTTGATCTCGGCAATTTTCTACCTTGTGAACCCTGCATACGGGGATCCGTTGTACCACATCTTTGGTGGCGGATTAATGCTTGGAGCGCTTTTCATGGCAACCGATATGGTCACAAGTCCTATGACACCGAAAGGGCAATGGATTTTCGGATTGGGTTGTGGTGTGATCACCATGGTTATCCGATATTTTGGAGGTTATCCAGAGGGTGTTTCCTTCTCAATCCTGATAATGAATTCCTTTGTGCCACTGATAGATTCTGTAACGCGCCCGAAGAGATTTGGCGAGGTGAAAGCCAATGCGTGAGTATATCAAAACAGGACTAACACTCATGTTGATAACCCTCATAGCCGGTTTGGGATTGTCACTTGTATATACACTCGTTAAAGAACCAATAGAAAAAGCAGAAATAAGTGCCAAAATAAAAGCAATAGAAAAAGTCCTGACAGATTCGAATACTGGTGAGCTTCTCATCGAAAGGTCGGCTATTCCAGAAACTGCTCAAGAACTTTCAAAGTACGAATGGCTTCCCTCAGGCTTCACACCGAAAGAAGGTTTCTTATATATTTCATCCGATGGTAAAGGAAAAGTTCTGGCACCCGCTTATGTTTTCAGAGCAAAAGATGGCAGTAAGATATATATTCTCACCGGACAGGCCGTTGGTTACGGTGGAAATGTTATTACAATAGCAGCTTTTGTGGAAGATACTTCAGGTATCAGATTAAACGCTATCAAGGTTATTGAATACTCTCAAGAAACTCCCGGATTAGGAGCAAAAATAGCTGATGAAAACATACAGAAGCGTTTCTATCCGATTACAAAAGAAGGGCTTGAGAAACACCTGAAGGTTGATAAGGATTCCGGTAAAGGGGCTGTCAATGACGAAATGGAAATGGAAAGGCGCAGAAACACCGAAGGCATCATTCAAACAAGTGACGTGATGACCGGTGCGACAATAACCCCTAGAGCTGTTGTGACTTCAATCAATGCAATGTATGAGTTTCTCAAGAAGGCAGGTGTGAACTAATGGCCGAAAAACTGAATAAGATGAAGGTCCTCACCAACGGATTCATAGCTCAGAATCCAACATATGTACAGGTTTTGGGAATGTGTCCAACGCTTGCAACGACAACCAGCGCTGTGAATGGTTTGGGTATGGGATTGGCCACAACAGCTGTTCTCATCATGTCGAACATAGTTGTTTCTCTTTTAAGAAAAGTTATTCCAAATAAAATACGTATCCCGGCTTACATAGTCATCATCGCTTCCTTTGTTACAGTCGTAGATTTGCTAATGCATGGGTTTGTATATGACCTCTGGAAGACTCTTGGGTTGTTTATTCCACTTATCGTTGTTAACTGTATAATTCTCGGACGTGCGGAATCCTTCGCATCGAAAAACGGCGTTTTTCTTTCATTCCTGGACGGTCTGGGAATGGGTCTTGGATTTACCGGTTCACTTGTGCTGCTCGGAGCTGTGAGAGAGATTATCGGTAACGGTAGTGTGTTCAATGTTCATTTGACCGATATAAAGATGTTTGCAATGGTGCTCCCACCGGGGGCTTACATTGCTCTTGGTCTGTTAGCCGGATTGTTCAATTACATCGGTGCAAGAAGGAACAAAGCTTCGAAAGCCAAAGCCGGAAAGTGAGGTTGAGTGATTATGACGATGGGAATGGGAACAAGATTGTTCTTCATATTTCTTTCCGCTGTATTAGTTAATAACTTTGTTCTTTCAAGGTTTCTTGGGATATGTCCCTTCCTTGGGGTTTCCAGAAAAGTGGATACTGCTATCGGGATGAGTCTTGCGGTTATTTTCGTTATGGTTATGGCTTCCGTGATCACATGGTTGCTGAATGTTCTATTAGTTGCCCTCGGGCTACCATTTTTGACTACCATAGTTTTTATACTTGTTATAGCCGTTCTTGTTCAGTTCGTTGAAATCGTCTTGAAGAAAACCAGTCCTGGACTGTATGAAAGCCTCGGAATATATCTGCCGCTAATAACCACGAACTGTGCCATTCTTGGTCTTGCTGTTCTCAATGTTCAGCTTGAATACAATCTGCTGGAAACCATAATAAACTCTGTTGGTGCAGGAATAGGTTTTGCTCTTGCTTTAATAATTTTCTCAACAATTAGGGAAAGAATGGATCTTGTAGAGTTACCGGAAGCTTTTAAAGGTACCGCAAGCGCTCTCATAACAGCCGGCTTGCTTTCAATGGCGTTCACAGGATTCCAGGGCCTCGTGAAGCTGTGAGGGGGTATGGTGGATGATAATAGTTTATTCGGCCTTGATTTTAGGAGTTCTAGGTTTTGTTTTCGGTACATTTCTCGCTTTTGCAGCGGCAAAATTCGCTGTAAAAGAAAATCCGAAAGAGAAATTAATTGAGGTTGTACTCCCTGGAATAAATTGTGGGGCCTGTGGATATCCCGGATGTTCCGGATTCGCAAAAGCGGTTAGCGAAAGTAAAGCGTCTGTTGATGGTTGTATTCCCGGGAGAAGAGCCGGCGTTCCGGAGAAAATAAAGAAACTCCTTGAAGCCTCTGATGACGCTATAGAAAAGATATGGGAAAAAGCCGGTGGCGATCCAGAAGCAGCTGTTAAAGAGTTCTTCGCTGGTGCAGCGCCAAGCGAAGAAACAAAGCCCAAGAAACCTTCAAGGCCAAGCAAAGAAGAAGTGGAAAAGTACAGAGCAATGCTTGATGAAAAACCGGTTGCCAAGGCAGTTTATTCCATTCTTCCAAAAATAGACTGCGGTCTCTGCGGGTATCCCGGTTGTGCAGCTTTCGCTATTAAAATAGTGGAGGAGAAAGAAAACCCGAGTAAGTGTATCCCCGGTAAACGTCAGAAAGTTGAGGAAAAGGTGAAGAATATCAAGGAAAAATCCCCGGAAGAGATTAAAAAAATCGTAGAGGAAGCCAAAGGAGATATAGAGGAACTGAAGAAAAGATTCGAGGTGTAGCTCTTGAAGAAAATAGCGATAGTAGGTTCCACAGGTTCCATTGGAACTCAAACACTTGAAGTGATTAGAAAACTTGATAATTTTAGAGTTGTGGCCATGGCTTGTGGCCACAACTTTTCACTTTTTGAAAGACAACTCCACGAATTTTCTCCAGAATACGCTGCTATGCTTGAGCCAAATAGAGAGCTAGAAGTTAATTTTCCATCTGTGAAGTTTTTTTATGGTGCTGAAGGAATTGAAGAGATGCTGGAGACAGCCAAACCTGATTACACAGTTCTTGCGGCCAGCGGCGCGATAGGGTTGAGATACAGTCTCAAGGCGATTGAGCATTCTAAACGGCTCTGTCTTGCTAATAAAGAGTCCATCGTTTGTGGTGGAAAACTTCTGCTGGAAAAGGCAAAGCGGTATTCGGCAGAAATTATTCCTGTTGATAGTGAACACAGTGCGCTCTTTCAGTTGCTTCGAGGCGATGTTCGACCAGAGAAAATATTCATCACCGCTTCAGGTGGTGCACTCAGAGATTATCCGCTCGATAGAATCAATGAAGTTACACTGAAAGATGTTTTGAATCACCCTGTCTGGTCTATGGGGGTTAGAATAACTGTTGATAGTGCTACTATGGTGAACAAAGGACTTGAGATTATAGAAGCCCATTATCTCTTTTCCTATGATGAAAAAGACATTTTGACATATGTTTGCAAGAATAGCGCAATCCATGCCGGAGTAATCTACTCAGACGGAACAATAAAACTTCACATCGGCAAACCGGACATGAGAATTCCGATAGCTTATTCTTTAACTTATCCCCAAAGGGCTGCACTGAAAGACTTCACGGCTTCTCCTCTGGATTATTCCCTTTCTCTGGAGGAAATCGATTATCGAAGATATCCGGCTTTGAAACTAGCACGTGAAATTATCGGGATACCGTCGAAACAAATCGCGTTCAACGCTGCTGATGAAATAGCAGTCAAAAACTTTGTGGAGGGTAGAATTTCTTTTGGTAGCATTTATAGGATAATTGAAAAAACTATCGAGCGTATTGAACCGATAAGTCCTAAAGACTTCGAAGAGGTTCAGGCTATCGATGTATTGGCAAGAAAAATTGCACAGGAAGAGGTGAGAAAATGCTCACGTTAGTTTACTTTTTTCTTATACTGACGGCGATAGTCGTTGTTCATGAGTTCGGACATTATCTTTTCGCAAGGATTTTTGGTGTTAGGGCCTTAGAATTTGCTGTTGGATTTGGCCCCAGAATTTTTTCTAAAAAAGGCAAAAAAACAGAATTCAGAATAAACGTTCTTCCTCTAGGAGGATATGTGAAACTTGCTGGTGAAGATTTTGGAGAACTTTCTGAAGAAATTCCCGAAGACGAGCTTTTTTCCAACAAACCCTCATGGCAACGTTTCCTGATAGCTTTTGCCGGACCGTTATTTTCGATAATAGCTGGATTTATTATATTCGCTCTTGTTGGGGCGTTCTGGGGTTTCCCTGAAGTTCGTATCGAACAGGTGGAACCAGGTACTCCGGCATATTACGCCGGTTTAGAGGCTGGAGATAGAATTCTTGAGGTTAACGGCAGGGTCCTGATTCAGGAAAATACTCTCAGTGATCTCATTTCGAAAGGTAAAGAGTTGACTCTAACAATCGAAAGAGACGGAAAAGAACTTCAACTGAACGTGAAGCCAGCTCTCTTTCCCGAAGAAGCTATTCTCGTGATCAAAGATGCTGAGATGATACCAGAAGAAGGAAGTATTATCGAATTATTCAACGGAGTACCTTTTGATGGGAAATACAGCGATTTCTCCAGCGTTTTAACTCCTGAGAATACCATCAAGATAACCTTTAAAGATGGTACTCAGCTTTCCGGGGTAATTGAAGGTGTTTCGGTTACCAAAGAGAGGTATGCAATTGGAATATATTACAGCAATTTCGAGCCTGTTCTGAACAAGGACTTTGGAAGATTTAAGGCTGGTGACAGAATTCTCGAAGTCAACGGCATGAAACTCGAAAATGGAGTTGATCTATCAAGGCTGGCTCAAATAATAGGTTTGAATGAAAATCAGCTTTTCATCCACCTTTCAGGGAATAAAATGGAATGGTTTGGTAGAGGATTACCGGATGAATTGACCATTAAGGTTCTTCGCAATGGTAAAGAACTAACGCTGGAAACAAGTAAAACTGAAATAACCAATCTGATGAAAGAACCCAATGTTTTCCAGCTTGGTTATTCTTACTGGTATCCCAAAAATGTATTTCATGCCTTTTCTTTGGGTTTCAAATGGGCTAACGAGCTTTTATTCTCAATGGTCAAGATACTTTCACGGTTATTCACCGGTGGGACCAGTCTGAATGAGTTTTCAGGACCTATCGGAATGGTTACCCTTGTCAGTCAGGCAACAAAAGCGGGGTTAAAAACCATCCTAATCCTTGTTGGATTCATTACCCTGAACATAGGTGTCATAAACCTGCTTCCCCTTCCAGCTCTCGATGGTGGGAGAATGGTTCTGGCGTTCGTTGAAATGGTTACTAGAAAAAGAATTGATCCAAAGGTAGAAGGTTATATTCACACAATCGGGTTTATAATAATTATGGGAATTTTAATCTACATAACCTTTATAGATATAGGAAGATTTCTGTGAGCAGAATAATAAAAATTGGGAATGTTGAAATAGGCGGAAATAACCCTATCGTAATTCAATCTATGACAAATACCAAGACCGCAGACGTAAATGCCACTATCTCGCAAATAAGAGCTCTCTCATCAGCTGGATGCGGGATAGTCAGAGTATCTGTCCCGGATTTTGAGAGTATAAAAAGCCTGAAAGAGATAGTTAAGAACGTAAAGATCCCGATTGTTGCCGATATCCATTTTGACTATCGTCTCGCCATAGAATCTATAAAAGCCGGTGCCTCCAAGATTCGAATAAATCCGGGAAACATAGGTGCTGACTGGAAGGTCAGGGAAGTTGTTAGGGTAGCAAAAGAATATGGCGTTCCCATAAGGGTAGGGGCGAATTCCGGGTCCATAAAAAAAGGTTACACTCATCTTCAAAAAGCTGAAGCTCTTGCCGAAAGTGCCCTGGAAGAAGTGAGAATTCTTGAATCCATGGGGTTTGATAGAATAGTCATCTCCGCAAAGTCTTCATCTGTCATGGAAACTATCGAGGCGAATGTTTATATCCACTCTAAAGTTGATTATCCACTTCATATAGGTGTTACTGAAGCCGGTGTTGGTGAGAGCGCGATCGTGAAATCATCCATAGGGATTGGGGCATTGCTCATCAAAGGAATTGGAGACACTATAAGAGTTTCTATGGCTGGGGATCCGATAAAGGAAGTTCTCATAGCAAAAGAAATCCTTAAATCACTTGGTAAGTTGAAAGGGCCGCAGGTGATTGCCTGTCCCACCTGCGCGCGTACCGAGATAGAGGTAGAAGTTCTTGCAAAAGAAGTAACAGAATGGCTGGAAGGAATAGATGAGGAACTCACAGTAGCTGTCATGGGTTGTGTTGTAAATGGTATCGGCGAAGGAAAACATGCGGATATAGGTGTGACAGGAACAAAAGATCAAGCCGTTATATTCATTAAGGGGAAAATCGTGGAACAGGTGGAAAAAGGTAAACTAAAGGAAAGGTTCTTCTTTCACCTGGAGAATTTATTGGGGAGGAAAAAAACATGAAGGTATCCATAATTGGTGCGGGAATGGTTGGATCGTCAATCGCCTATGCAACGATGATAAAAGGGGTAGCAAGGGAAATAAGCATCGTGGATATAAACGGTGATTTAGCGGAAGGTCAGGCTCTCGACTTGAGTCATGGAGCTCCCTATGTTCATCCTGTAAGGATAAAAGGCGGCAATGATTACAGTTTAACGAAAAATTCCGATGTTGTCGTTATCACTGCCGGTAGAGCTCAAAAACCTGGTGAAACGAGATTACAGCTTCTTAAAAGTAATGCGAAGATCATCTCTTCGATAGTTGAAAGCTGTCTCAAATATTCCGAAAATCCGATAATACTGATGGTCTCAAATCCCGTAGATGTGCTTACGTGGGTAGCGTGGAAGAAATCCGGGCTACCAAGAGAACGAATTATCGGTTCAGGTACGACACTTGATACGGCAAGGCTCAGACAGAATATAGCAGATCATTGCAAACTTGACCCGAGAAGTGTACATGCCTATATTATAGGAGAACATGGGGATAGTGAAATCGCCAGTTGGTCCACGGCGAATGTGGGAGGAGTTCCAATAAAAGAATTCTGCAATGGCTGCTTGGCTAAAGGGTGCGAAAGAGATAAGGTGTTCGAAAGAATATTCGAGAATACCCGTGATGCTGCTTATAAAATCATTGAAAAGAAAGGCGCTACATACTATGGTATCGGCCTTGCTGTGGCAAGAATTCTTGAAACTATCGCTGGAGATCATCATTCTGTCTTAACGGTATCCAGTGTCCATGAAGAGTTTAGAGGAATGCGGGATGTTCCTTTTAGTGTTCCCAGTGTTCTGGGTAAAAAAGGAATAGAAAGAATCCTTCCTTTAAAACTCTCGGACGATGAATTGAAAGGATTAGAAAATTCCGCGAAAGTTATAAAAGCTGCTATAGAAAGCATATTAGAGAATCGAGAGCCGAGAGCCGAGAGTCCGAGAGATGGAAAATAAAACCCGGGAGTCGAGAACCGAGAGCCGAGAGATGGAAAATAAAACTGGGAGTCGAGAGCCGAGAATGTAGTCGTTGTAGGTTGTAGGTCGTACGTAAAGAGCAAAAATGAATGTTGAAGGTTAGGGCTTAGAAAAGAGCGGGTTTAGAGTTTGGAAAAACAAACGTACAACGCATAACATACAACCAACAACGGGTTTCATCAGCCTCTGCAAGCGTCCGGAGCGCAGCTTCGTTGCTCTCTCGGATTCTCGGATCTCGGTTCTCGGAGTATCTTTTTCATCACATGAACCAAGGAGGGATTTGGGTGAGTAAAAGTTCTTTTTCATTCTTTGCGATGATCCTATTTTTCTCAGGGGTACTATTCGCTTATGCTGGCATACAATACGAACCTGAAAATATCAGACTTGTTCCACCAGAAAGCGACTTAAAAGCACTATTATGGACTAACAAACCTACTGGTTCAATGTATCTTTCTGGTGAAGAGATGGTAATTCATTTTAAGACAAACAAAGATGCTTACGTAACCATTCTCGACATCCTTCCGAATGGGAAAATAAAAGTTCTGTTTCCGAATAAATTCGAGAAGGATAATTTTATTCAAGCAGATGTTGAATACACGCTTCCAGGGACCTCTTCAGAGTATCGCTTGTTAACTGGAGATATCACAGGCAAGGAAGTGTTCATATTAATAGCGTCAACAGAACCATTGTATTTTCTGGATCCTGTTTTTATACGATTACAATATTCAATTTTTACTTATTTCTTGAGCGATGTAACTGCTTTCGTCCCTACGGTTACTCGTTCGCTTGACAACGTTCCTTGGACTGTTGCTGCAACATATCATTATATCAACTACCTTCCGAACCTCCAGCGTGTGAGGTTAGATTCCGATCGCCCGAACACAAAAGTTTATGTCGATGGACTTTATTCTGGAATCGCTCCGGTCGAATTGAAACTTGAGGAAGGAAAACACAGTGTTTACATGTTCAACGACAAGGAACTCGCTTACGGTCCGGATGTCATAAATGTAAGTGCTGTTTCGAGGCAATTTGATTTTCAGTTATTTCCAACCTATCCTTATGGGTTCATAGATGTTTTCTCCGACCCTGTTGGCGCGAATGTTTACGTTGATGGAAAATATGTTGGAAAAACCCCCTATCACGATTTTGCCAGGGTTGGGTATAGATCGGTTAGAGTTTCAAAATGGAAGTATCACTCTGTTACGCAAGAAGTATATGTAGATGAAGGTGAAGTAAGCACAATCGATGTTCAGCTTGTTCCCAAGACTGAAGAAGAGATAAGAAAAGAAATAAATACAATGATTTTGGTTATGGGCATCGCGGTCAGTATCATAGCATTACTGATTATACTATCACAATAAAAAATTAGAGGCGCTTTTTTTCGCGCCTCTGTTTTAAATTATACCACAAGAATCATGGTTAGTCAAGCTTTGTGTATGTAATATGATAGTAATCTTAGACTTTTCTGAGGTATTGCGGGAGGGAATACATAATTGTGCTAAGTAAGAAAATTCTGGCGAATATCTATCTACTTCTTGTCGTGGTTTTCTGGGGACTAACTTTTCCGCTGCAGAAAGTTATTCTTATAAACTCATTATCGCCGGCTTTTTACAATGCTTTACGTTTTTTTATGGCTATCATTTTCTTGATTCCTTTTAAGGCTTTTAGGAAAAACTTCTTCAGCTCTTTGACAAAAGAAGAATTATTTCATGGAGTAATTCTTGGATTATTTCTCTCTGGTGGATATGTTTTTCAAACGTGGGGGTTAGTTTATACAACAGCGTCCAAAAGTGCCTTCATAACAGCTTTGTATGTTGGATTGGTGGCTATTATGGCTCCTTTTTTAGAAAGAAAAGCTCCTACATTCTTACAAATTGTGGCGCTTGGAATTTCTATCATGGCACTTTATTTCCTCACGAGTCCAGCCGGTGGCGGTTTTAATTTAGGCGATTTTCTGACTCTGTTA
Organism: Kosmotoga sp. DU53; assembly: GCF_001639905.1. Classification (NCBI taxonomy): domain Bacteria; kingdom Thermotogati; phylum Thermotogota; class Thermotogae; order Kosmotogales; family Kosmotogaceae; genus Kosmotoga; species Kosmotoga sp. DU53. The sequence continues at coordinate 115,390 of NZ_JGCK01000032.1, forward strand.
TGTGCAATATCGTATGCTTTGCATGTCCTTTTCATAACACATTTCACCCGGGAAAATGAATCTGAACTTTCTCTCCTCTTACCACAGCTTGTAACAGTTATGCTGGTTAACGTTATTTTGATACCGGTTATTCCAGGTAAAGTGATTTTGAACCGGGAAATATTTTTTACAGCCGTTTTTGCCGCTATTTTTGCTACAATTTTTGCCATAGCTATTCAATTGAAGTATCAGAAGTATGTAGGCTCTCTCGGTTCATCGTTAGTTTACGTTGGTGAGCCCGCTTTTGCACTACTTTTTGCAGTTATCTTGCTGGGGGAAAAAATCACAATGATTGAAGGACTTGGGTTGATAATGATGGTCGTCGGGATAATTCTTGGAAGTTTGTCAACGATTAAAGAAAAAGAACAGGAAAGTGAGGTGGGATAACTTGAAAGCAAAAGTGCTTCTCGTAGAGGATGATCCTCACATAAGAAAATTCATTCAGCTGGAACTCGAACACGAAGGCTATGAAGTAAAAACAGCCGTTACCGGTCCACAAGCTCTCGACGAACTTGAAAAGGAGCTTCCAGATGTTGTTTTGCTGGATGTGATGTTGCCGGAGATGAATGGTTTTACCGTGTTAGAAAGAATCCGGGAAGACTTTTCAACGGAGCTTCCAGTAATTATGTTGACAGCTCGAGGAGAGCTGGAAGATCGGGTCAGGGGATTGAAAAGTGGTGCTGATGATTACATAGTAAAACCTTTCCACATTGAAGAGCTTTTGGCCAGACTGGAAGCAGTCCTGAGAAGAAAGGGCTATTCAGAAAAAATTTTATACGGTAATATAGAAATGAACCTCTCTTCCAGAGAGGTAAAGGTTAATGGTGAACCTGTCGAGCTTAGTAGGACAGAGTTTGATTTGCTAAAAGTCCTTCTTACGAATGCAGGAATCGTTATGTCAAAAGATAGGCTGTTAGAGCTGGTATGGGGAACGGAAGAATGGGGGAATCCTAACGTTGTGGAAGTGTACATAAATTATCTGCGAAAGAAACTTGGATCAGCGGGGAAGATCATAAAAACGGTAAGAGGTGTTGGTTACGTTGCGAAGGAGTAAATCCATACCATTTTCACTTCAGTTATTTATCAGTATTGTTATGATAACCGTGCTCGTCATGGTTTTCTTTGCCCTTTTTGTTTATAGTCTTTCATCCGAGCTGTTTGTACGAAATTACGCTACCGAGCTGGAGAAGAATTTTAGAAATTTCTTCAACTTTAATGCCCAAAGGCATGGTATAGCATCAGGGCCACGCGGAATGTCGGGTGGACCACAAAGCAGGATTTCAAAAAGTCTTTTTATTATGGTTGATGATAGTGTACTTCAAAACCCGGATGGAATACCAGCACCGGATTTTTTTGAAGGACGAAAACTCCTAAAAATAGATGGAAATACCTACCTGTTCTATGGATTTATAGATTCCGGAAAAAAGGTGCTTTTGGGCATAAGAACTGCTGAATACGATTTTCTGCTTGGTGGCTTGAAAAAAGCTTTTATTGTTGCCATTATGTTATCGCTGATTCTTTCAGGCATTGTGGGATATTATATAAGCTCCAAGATATCGACACCACTTAAAAGAACGATGGAACTCTTAAAAGAAGTTGTGGTGAGTGATCTTTCAAAGAGAATATCTGTTGACTCTAACACGAAAGAGATATTGGAACTTACTCAGGCGATAAATTCAGCATTGGACAGGATAGAAGATGGTTATAAAAGGCAGGAGCAGTTTTCCTCTGATGTAGCCCACGAGATACGTTCCCCATTAACTGCTATACTTGGTTTTTCACGAATGATACAGCGTTGGGGAGCAAGAGACCCAGAAATCGTTGAAGAATCAGCGAAAAATATAGCAGAAACAGCTGCAAAGATGCTTACCCTTACTGAAGGTTTGCTATTTCTTTCGAAACCAAACCTTTCACCAAATCTGGAAATTTTGAATCTGAGGACCCTGGTAGAAAGAAACGTTTCGGATATCACTAGAATTTATGGAATAAAGATAAAAAACGTCGTGCCCGATTTAAATGTAAAAACCGATGAAAGCCTGCTTTCCATAGCTATAAAGATACTCCTGGAGAATGCGGCAAAACACGGCGAAGGTAAGCCAGTGGAAATTGGTTGGGATAGCGAAAGAAAGGCTTTATATGTTAGGGATTATGGTCCCGGGATACCAGATGAAATTAAGGATAAAATATTTGACAGATTTTTCAAGGCAGAACGCTCAAGAAGCGGTTCTGGACATGGCCTTGGTTTATCAATTTTCAAAAAGATCTGTGATACGTTGGGATTAACCGTAAAGGTTGAGGATCCACCTGATGGTGGCGCAAGTTTCGTAATAACAGGCTGGAAATTATCATAACAACGGTAAAATCAAAAACGTTTTTCTACGAGTTCAAGGGCGATTCTTTCCCTTTCGAGGTCAATACTCAGAACTTTTACTTTTACAATCTGTCCAACAGACAGAACTTCGAGAGGATCGCAAACATTTTTTCCCATTCTTGTTTTATGGATCAATCCGTCCTGCTTGACGCCGATATCGACAAAAGCTCCAAAATCCACTACGTTCCTTACGGTACCCTCAAGTTCCATATCAGGTCTTAAGTCTTCTATTGAAAGAACATCATCGTGCAGTATGGGTTTTGGCAATTCGTCCCGTGGATCAAGCCCGGGATTCTTTAATGCTTTTACTACCTCTTTTACAGTAATGGGATTGAACCCCGCTTTTTTTACGAAACTTTCTATATCGAATTCTTCCAGTTTTCCTCTTAACTCTTCACGTTTCCGGATTATTTCTTCCGGGAGAATTCCTACTTCTTTCAATACTTCACGGGCAATATGATAGGATTCAGGATGAACAATGGTGTTATCTAAAGGTTCCTCACCATCTATTATCCTGCAGAATCCAGCAGCCTGCTCAAATGCCTTGTTACCGATTCCTTTGACTTTCAATAGGTCTTCCCTCTTTTTGAAAAGTCCAACCTGTTTTCTGTACTCAACAATGTTTCTTGCCATTCTCGCATTTAGGCCGGATATGTACTTCAGTAAATGTTCTGAAGCGGTGTTAAGGTTAACTCCCACGTAGTTGACCACAGATTCCACTTCTCTATCGAGTGCTTTTTTTAAGTTTTTTCTCGACACATCGTGTTGGTACATTCCCACACCTATCGATTCAGGCGGGATTTTCACATACTCGGCAAGGGGATCCTGAACCCTTCTCGCGATTGAAATTGCACCACGGGTAGTTACATCATATTCTGGGAGTTCCTCAGTAGCCGTCTTGGACGCCGAATATACAGATGCTCCGGCTTCGGAAACGATCATGAATTTACAATTCAGATTGCAGGTTCTAATGGTTTCAGCCACAAAACTCGCAGTTTCACGTGAAGCGGTTCCATTTCCAATGGCTATTATCTCTACTCCAAGCAGTCTTACCGCATTAGCCACTTTCATCTGCGCGGATTTTTTATCATTTCGCGGTGGTGTCGGATAAATAGTATCGTGGTAAAGAACTGAGCTATCTTTTCCAACCACCGCTATCTTACAACCTGTACGGTAGCCAGGATCAATTCCCATAACAACCTTTTCGCCCATCGGTGGTTGCAGCAAGAGGTTTCTCAAATTCTTTGCGAAAACTTTGATCGCCCTGTCTTCGGCAGAAACCTTTAGATCACTCCTGACTTCTCGCTCGATAGATGGTTTCAACAGCCTTTCATAAGAGTCTTTCAACGCTTCCAGAAGTTCGGAAAAATACGCTAAAGAAGAGGAAATTCCAAGTTTCTTTTGAAGCGAAGAGCCAGGGTCGAAGGGAAGTGACAGAGTAACTTTTAGAACTTTTTCCCGTTCTCCTCTAAATATGGCGAGAATTCTATGTGAAGGGATTTTTTTAATAGGTTGCGAAAACTCATAATAGTCTCGATAAATGCCTTTCGGGTCTTCGGCGTCCCCTCGTAAGCATTTCACTATTCCTTTTTCACTGAACAACGTTCGTAAAAAAACTCTTATTTCAACATTGTGAGATATCTTTTCCGCTATAATATCCTTCGCGCCTACCAAAGCTTCCTCGATAGACACTATCCCCTTTTCCTCCGATATAAAGCTTTGAACGAAGTTGTCATCACGAGATTTCGCCGATAAAAGGAATTCAGCAAGCGGTTCAAGCCCTTTTTCCCTCGCCATGTCAGCTTTTGTCTTCTTTCGGGTTTTATAGGGAAGATACAAATCTTCCACTTCCTGAAGGCTTTCAGAGGTTTTTATCGCCTTTTCAAGCTCTGGAGTCAGTTTGCCTTTTTCACTTATTAATCTTAAAACTTCCTCTTTCCTTGTTTCCAGCTTTTTAAGATACTCCAGCATATCAGCGATTTCCCTAATCTGAATTTCATTCAATTCTCCTGTTTTCTCTTTTCGATATCTTGCAATAAAAGGAATTGTCTTTCCTTCTTCAAGGAGTTCAATGGAGTTTTTGACCTTCCATGTTGGCAAACCAAGTTTTTTCGCTATCTCTACTGTAAAATCAATCACCGCTGATAACCTCCCTGACAACCTTAACTACTTCAATTGGGAAATTCCCGGATACTGTTTCATTGGAAAGTACTATGCCTGAAAAACCGTGTTCTATCAGGTCATAAAGGTGACAAATTTCGCTTCTCGTTGGTCGGGGATTGTCTACCATGTGTTCCATAACCTCACCTGCCATGAAGACAGGGCAGGTAAAATCCCGCATAGATTTCACAAATTCACCATAGAATTTTGCAAGTCCCCTCATTCCAAGATGTGCTCCAAGATCACCCCGACAAAACCAGATTTCGTCGGTTTCACTTGAAATTTCCTTCAGTTTATCCAAATCCAAATAATTTTCTATCTTAGCAGCCACATACCTTCGTGAAATTGCTCTTAGATTTTTTATCTGTTCAGGAGAACTAACAAAGGATAATGCGTATCTCACAAAGGGATAATCACGTGTTTTTGAGATTATTTCCACGTCCTTCTCGGTTAAAGAAAAAGATCTGAAATTTTTATCCGAAAGGAATTCAAAGTTTATTCCCTTAGCTCCATGGACTCTTCCAGCTTTCAGTACTATTGCATAGGCTCTATTTCCATCGTTATCGAGAATCTTCAACTTTATCTTTCCATCATTTAGGGAAACATTCATGTTCGGGGAAAGAAGTTTCAATACAGCAGGTTCTACTAAAAGGGTTTTTATTTCCGGGCTTTCACTTGTAGCAAAAACAATCTTTTCCCCTGGAATAAGTTCAACGGTTCGTTGATCTTTGCGAAGTCTCTGTTTGTTGCCTTTAAGATCAATATAAAGCGGGATGTTATAGAAATGGAATTGGTATTCTTCTAAAAACTCTATTAGCTTACCAATCTCCATATGTGAAGAGTTAACTCTGAAAGCAGTTACTCCAGCATTCAGCAGCTCTCGGGCAATTGAAAAGTCCCTTATAGTAGCAAAGATTTTGAAATTCAATTCTATCACCTCGAAAAAATTATACCCCCTTAGATTGAACATATCTTCAATATGTTCCGGTGATATAATAAAAAAAAAAGAAAAAGCGAGATCTGAAAGGAGGCACACATGTGTCGGAACAAACTGTAAAAGGAGAGCTCAGGGTTATACCGATAAGTGTTTCGGAGGCTATCGTACCCGAAAAAGCCCGAAGAACCACAGCGGGAGAATATCTTGTTAATGCCCTTAAAGAAAAAGGGATAGAGGTTCGGGATAAGGATGTTTTTGTACTCACTTCAAAATTAGTCTCGCTTTTCGATGGTAGAACGATTAATTTGAATACAGTGATTCCCTCGAGAAAAGCGAAGATTCTCGGCAAACTTTTCCATAAAGATCCCCGTGAAGTTGAACTGATAATGCGTGAAGGAAAGGTTCTGGCCGTTATACCTTTCAAAAAAATTGCGAAAAACCCCGTCATATGGAAGCGAATGCTTCAGTTTTCAGCCAACCCGGAAGGTACGCGCCAAGCACTCGATATATCAACATATGTTTTTGTTGTCAATAACCATGCGGCTTATCTCGACGACGCTGGTATAGATTTTTCCAATTCCCCACCAGACTATGTTACGCTACTACCAAAGGATCCTTGTGCCAGCGCCAAAAGAATTCGAAAAGAAATCACAGATTTAACCGGTAAAGAAGTTGCTGTGATTATCACCGATACCGTTTCCGTGTTAGGGAGAATGGGATCGCAAGACGTTGCCATAGGTTATTCTGGTATTGATCCAATTACAAGAAAAAGCGGTAAGGAAGATCTTTTTGGAGAACCTCATCTTGGAGGAAACGACCTTGTTGTCGATTCTATGGCAGGAATCGCAGGCCTTGTCATGGGCCAGATGAACGAAAGTACTCCTGCGACACTTATCAGAGGATATGACTACGAGCCAGAGAGAGAAGATGAAGAACCTAAAGGTATGGAGTTAATAGCTTATCCAAAGAACATGGCGTTTAGAGCAAGTTTTCTAACGATATTGACAACCATCTGGTTTTATATAGCCGACTTCCTTACTTTCCAAAAATGGCCAAAAGATGAAGAAAATTAAAACGGCGGGGCTCAAAACCCGCCTTTTTAATAGCTTTCAACTTTGATTATCCGATATCCCTTTGCTGAAAGTTTCTCCTCAAGATTCTCAACGATTTCAAGAGAATCTGCTTCCACAATAACCTTTCCTGAAGAGAATTCAACGCTTTTAACTTCCCTGCCAAGAACAGATTTGATTACTCGCCGTACAGAATCAACGGACCCATCATCACTCATACCTTCAATTGTGAGTACCATTCGCATCGTATCACCCCAAATATTGGTCTCACTATAATATTCTCATCTTTCGCGCTTTTCGTCAACATGCGGATTAATCAAGTTGTCAATAAATAAATCAATGCGTAATAGATATTCAACGAGCTTTAAAGCTTTTTCTAAAGAATGGAAGTATGATAGAGATACACTTGGGAGAACAATAAGGAAGCCTCGATTAAATACAACGTGCTAACCCCACCCCTGTTCGAAAGATTTCCCCATCACGAAGCGTCAGAGCAGCCTCACAAGAGGCTGCTCTGATTTTTGCAAAAGAGATTAATAAATATCAAATTCTATACGATAAAGAACAGTAGCATTGTTCGCATTCTGAAGTCCTCCGGCCAGATAATCCGCACCAGCAGGAATTATCGCGGTGGAATCGCTCGAAGCCGGAAGTATCTCGTGAACGGTGTCAAATTTCACCTCTTCGGTTGTAAAAACCACAATGACATAATGACCGCCAGAAGAAGTATAAGCTATTCCGTAATTTTGTGTATCTATGTCCCTACCAATTTCAGAAATATTGGAAGGCAGCTCGCGATCTAACAATAGTTTGTTCTGAATACCCCCGGCAAGAACTTTGAGATTAAATGCCACCTGAATCGCCTTGGCTTTTCTTATCGCATTCATGGCAACAGGTGTAATACTGGCAAGAAGCGCCGCTATAACAGCAAGGACTATAAGCAGCTCTATGAAAGTAAACCCCCTTCTTCTGGTAAACATATAATCCCTCCCGCAATAGTGTTCTGAGGTACTCTAAATTATACAATCGTTTTGTAGAGAAGCAAGGAGCAATGATGTTACATGAGAAATCGATTGATGGATAGTTAGTTTAACTAACAAACGCATTTATAATAATAGTAACAACGAAAAAGATCTGGTAAGCACTCCTTCGGAGTGGGAAACAATAGACGTTTGCAAAGGCTGTCAATTGGTAGAGTGACGTTTGCGACAAAAAACACGAGAATCCGATGTTCGAGATCGACGCGACTGACTTCGCCGAGGAAACGATTAATTCTGTCGGTGACACGTGTCTGCGGCGGGAAGAGTAGAAGAGCGGGTATCGGGTCTGGGTAGAGCAGCTGCTTTTTACTCTTTACAGCCAGAGAGAAATTTACCTCACTGACATCATTTGTGATAAATGAACCTTTATCAAAGTATATAATTTATGGAATCTATTTGAAAGGATATGACGAATGAATATGAATTTTAGTGAAATGGGTTTATCCCGAAAGATGTTGAACTCCATTGAAAAAATGGGGTTTGTAGAACCTACTCCGATACAATCTAGAGCAATACCGGTGATTTTAAATGGAAGAGATATAATTGGCCAGGCACATACCGGAACCGGTAAGACAGCCGCTTTTGGAATACCTCTTCTTGAAATGCTGGATTACTCATCAAAAAAAGTACAAGCGCTTATTCTCTGCCCAACAAGGGAACTGGCTGTTCAGGTGGCACGCGAAATAGCTGCGTTGGCCTCTAATCGCAAGGAAATAGAAGTACTTGCTATATACGGTGGGCAATCCATAGAACGACAGATAAATACCCTAAAGAAAGGAATTCAAGTTGTTGTTGGTACTCCCGGCAGAATAATGGATCATATGCGAAGAAAGACGCTCAAGCTCGATGACACAAAATTTGTAGTGCTGGATGAAGCTGATGAGATGCTAAATATGGGGTTTCTTGAGGATATACGGTACATACTCAGCCATGTTGGAAAAGAACGACAAATCACTATGTTTTCAGCCACCATGCCGAAAGCAATTATAGCTCTGGCTCAGGAATTTCAGAAAGAACCTGAACTGATAAAGGTGATAAATAGAGAATTGACTGTTTCCACGGTAGAACAATATTATCTTGAAATAGGGGAATCCAGAAAGTTTGATGCTCTTTCAAAGCTCATTGAGTATTACAATCCGCAACTTTCGTTGGTTTTTTGCAACACGAAGAAGAAAGTAGATGAACTTGTTCCGATGCTTCAGGCTAAAGGTTATCTTGTCGACGGGCTCCACGGAGATATGAGTCAATCATTGAGAAACAGAGTCATGAACAGTTTCAGGAATAAATCGATTAAAGTTCTTGTAGCCACCGATGTTGCTGCTCGTGGTATAGACGTTGATGATATCGAGGCAGTTTTTAATTACGATATACCCCAGGATGAGGAATATTATGTTCACAGAATAGGAAGAACTGGAAGGGCAGGAAAAACCGGAAAAGCCTTCAGTTTCGCCTACGGTCGTTCTCTTCACAGGTTGAGAGAAATACAACGTTATACAAAAATCAAGATAAAATCCTTAAACGTGCCCTCAGAAAAGGATGTGAACACAAAAAGAATGGAAAGCTTTCTTGGTGAAATCAATGATATCCTCGAACAGGGCAATCTAAGTGATTACGTTCCTGCTGTAGAGGAACTTATTGCAAGGGGTTACACCTCAATGGAAATAGCTGCTGCACTAATAAAAATGAATGATGTCAAAAAGAGCCTATTCTCAGAATGAGGCTGGGGCTAAGAATAACAATCGTGACCGTGAGATGATAAAGCTGTTCGTCAGCGCGGGGAGTAAGCATAACATAAGCGTTAGAGATATTGTTGGAGCAATTACCGGCGAGGCGGGTATTCCCGGTGATCGCATAGGTTCAATTGAACTTTTGAGTAAGCATAGTTATGTGGAAGTTGAGCGCAGATATGCTGAATTGGTTATTGATTCTCTCAATCGCTGCAAGATAAAGGGAAACAAAATAGTTGCCGAATTAGCAAGAGCAAAGTGAATTAACCGATAGTAAGCCTGTTTCTACCCCTTTGTTTACTTATATACATCAGCTCATCGGCACGCTTTATGATACTCTCTTTTGTGTCGCCTTGTTTTGCAAGGGTAGCTCCAATCGAGATGGTTACACTCAAACTTTCTCCATTTAGTTCGAAACTGGAGCTCTCAACAAGTAGGCGATATCTCTCAGCTATTGTTTCAATAGTTTTCATGTTAACGTTTTTGATGAGCGCAACAAATTCTTCACCACCCCATCTACCGACAACATCGGAAACTCTTGAGGCACCGAGAAGCGTATTAGCCACGATCTTCAATACTTTGTCGCCTGCGACATGGCCATAGGTGTCATTAAAACTTTTGAAATGATCTATATCCATGAAAATTACACCGAATCTCAATTTATGCCTCATGAAATCATTCATGAAATCTTCTAATCTTTCTTCAACGTAACGTCTGTTTGGAAGTTTCGTCAATTCATCAAACATGGCAAGTTTTTCAAGTTCAGTCATTCTCTGTTTAAGTGCTTCTTCAGGTGTTTTGTCATTGAAGAGCTCTAGGGCGGCGTGTATTTCGCCATAGTCATTTCTGAGTGGAACCACTCTGATACATACAGGTTTTCTGTAACCATCTTTGTGGTGAAGATACACGTTTGCTTCTCTAATCTTTCCATCTTTAAGTGTCTTTGCAAGCGGGCAATCTCCTTTACAAAGACTATTTCCCGCTTCGTCAACATGCATAAGGATATTATCCATACAGGATCTTCCCAGAATTTCATCTTTACGGTAGCTGGTTATCTTTTCTGCTGCTTTGTTCCAGTAAAGTATTTTTCTGTGCTTATCAACAATATAAGCTCCTTCGATTAGTACATCAAGTAAACCCCTCCAATGCCTGTAATCATGATCATTGCCTGACATTTTATCACCCACTCTTGAAAAATTTTTTGTTTGTCGTATATTTCTCGAAATTTATTCTATCACTATTCCTTTCGGTTATTGTTTTTGCCTTTCATCGATCCATTGAAATTGAAATAAAGAAGATTCTCGACAACATTCCTAAAAAAGTTTAAAAACTCTTTCTCAGTACCTTTTCCAAGTGTGTTTAATTGTCTTCGGTTCTTAATAGATTATGGTTATAATTGATTTGACGGGTTTTCACTTTCGTTTTATTCTATTTCTTACCCATTAAATTCAGTTTCTTCAAGTTTCCACCGGTTCCAGGATATGGGAGGTGGCAACATGAAAATCTGCGTTGTTGGCGCTGGCAATGGTGGACAGGCTATCGCCGCTTATCTCGCAATGCATGGACATGACGTTGCTCTTTTTAATCGAAGCCGGAAAAGAATATCCGGAATTCTCTATGCACGAAAGATCAGAATAGAGGGCGAATCCAGTGGCGTTGCTACGCTAAGTTACGTTGGAACAAACATCGAAAAAGCAATAGAAGGAAGAAAATTAATTATGGTGGTAGTTCCCGCTTTTGCGCATGCTTCCGTTGCTAAAAGAGTCGCTCCATATCTTGAAGATGGTCAGGTCATTGTCCTTAATCCTGGCAGAACCGGTGGTGCACTGGAGTTTAGAAGAGTATTAGACGAGATGAATGTCAAGAAAGATATCGTTATTGCCGAAGCTCAAACCTTTGTTTTCGCCTCAAGAATCACGGGGCCGGGAACAGTAAAGATATTTAAAATTAAAAATGCTGTTCCTGTTGCCGCATTACCTGCGTCTAAAAACGATCTACTTTTCGAAACTCTACCTAAAGTGCTTCCTGAATTCGTGGTTTCTCCGAATGTTCTTTACACTAGTTTCAACAACATAGGAGCCGTATTCCACCCCGGAGCACTTTTGATGAACGCTGGTTGGGTAGAATCAAGGCATGGAAATTTCCAGTTTTACCTTGAGGGAATAAGCCCTTCGGTGGCAAGAGTTCTGGAAAAAATCGATGAGGAACGTTGCCAGATAGCCCGTGCACTCGGGGCAGAACCGATGACGGCTGTTGAATGGATCGATTTCGCCTACGACGTCCAGGGTATCGATCTGTACGACGCAATTCATAACAATGAAGGATATCAGGGAATAGCTGCACCCGTTAGTCTTTCTAATAGGTACATTCTCGAAGATGTACCCATGAGTCTCGTGCCTATAAGCTCTTTCGGAAAGTACCTCGGTATTCCGACACCAGCTATCGATTCGATTGTCAACATTGCTAATTTTGCGCTCAGAAGAAATTTCTGGAAAGACGGAAGAACGGTTGAGCACCTTGGACTTGCCAATATGACCGTGGATCAGATATGGAACTTTGTTGAGAACGGGAGAGATACATGATGTCGAAAAAGAAAATAATCGCAGGTGCCCTTGGAAGCGATGTTCATGTAGCCGGTGTGCTCAATTTTCTCGATTTAGCAAACAAAGAAGGATATGACACTGTATACCTTGGGGGGGCTGTACCACTGGAAAAATTCATTGGGGGAATAATCGAAACTGACCCAGATATTGTGGCAATAAGCTACCGTCTCGATTCGGATGCCCTTCGGAATCTTTTGAAGGAATTTGAGATGGAAATAAAAAGGTACGGTCTTCAAAATAAAATATACATCTTCGGTGGAACTGTAGAAACAGCAAAAGCAGCACGGGAGTTTTCTTTTATCTCCAAAGTTTTTGATGGAAGCATGAGCATTGATCAGATAGCGATGTTCTTAAGAGGAAAGCGTGATGAAAAAGAAGATGAGATACCTCCTCAGACCCTTACTGAACGAATAAAGTACAAATCCCCTTACCCGTTGATAAGACACCACATAGGCCTCCCCACACTCCAAGAAACAGAAAGAGAAATAGAAAAATTAGCGGAATCCGGTTTGCTCGATATCATTTCACTCGCACCAGATCAAAACGCCCAGCAATTCTTTTTCACGCCCGAAGAGATGGATCCAGCACAGGATGGCGCTGGCGGTGCTCCTTTTAGAACTCGCGATGATTTTACACGCATGTACCAGGCAAGTAGAAGGGGAAACTATCCTCTTTTACGTTGCTATTCAGGAACCAGAAATTTGATCAAATTCTCCGCTTTGCTACACGAAACGATACACAATGCCTGGGCAGCGATACCCCTCACATGGTATTCCGACCTTGACAGGCGTTCCGATAGACCCCTCCTTGAAGCTATAAAGGAAAACCAGGAAGCAATTCGCTGGAACGCTTCCATGGGAATACCCGTAGAGATAAATGAATCCCATCAATGGGCATTGAGATACTGTCACGGTGCCGTGGAAGTTGCCACAGCGTACATCGCAGCTTACAATGCAAAAAAGCTTGGAGTAAAGTACTACATTGCACAGTATATGTTCAATACTCCCCCCGAGATATCACCAAAGATGGATACAGCAAAAATGCTGGCAAAAAAAGAGCTTATCGAATCACTTCATGACAATGATTTCATCTCGTATCGCATGGTGAGAACAGGATTGATGTCTTTTCCCGCCGATCCGTATATGGCGATGGGACAGCTCGTTTCTTCCATGTTCACCGCAGCATATCTGAAACCCAATATAATTCACGTGGTTGCCTACTCTGAAGCCATAAAAAGGGCTACTTCAAAAGAGATAATTGAAAGCGTCAAAATGGTGAAAAAAGCGTATCTCGAGGCAATGAAAGGATTGCCTGATTTCGAAGCAGATCCAGTTGTTAAGGAAAGAAAGGAACAGTTAAAGGAAGAAGCAATGCTTATCGTTAGAGCGATAGAAAGCCTAGGCAAAGATTTAGACGATCCTTTAATCGATCCAAGAGTCATCCAGGCCGCTATAAAAACAGGCATACTCGATGCACCGGGACTTAAAAAGATGTCAGTCGCCTGCGGAAAGGTTCATACAAGAGCAATAAATGGTGCTTATTACGCTGTGGATGAAAAGGGAAACCCGATTTCCGAAGCTCAAAGGTTGAAGTTGTTGGGATTTGAAGTGTAAAGGAGATGAAAAAATGAAAGTTGCGGTGGTTTATGACCTTCCAATGAGTGAAGAAGATAAAAGGATGGTGGAAGCCGTTATTACGGCTCTCTCTAAGAAGTATGATCCTCAACCTCTTCCAATAGACGAAAAATTTATAGAAACAGTGAAAGAATATGACTTTGCTTTCAACCTCTCAACCGGTGGTGGAAAACATTCTAAACAGGTTCATGCCCCTGCAATTTTAGATAGGCTTGGAGTACCTTTCACCGGCTCATCGGCGATCGTCCACGCAATATGCGTTGATAAAAGCATAACAAAACTGATACTGGAAAAATCCGGTATCCCCACCCCAAGGTTCGTCAAGATAGATGACCCGAATAATATTCCTGAAATAGACTTTTACCCAGCTTTTGTTAAACCCTCCTGCGAAGGAAGTGCTCTCGGCATCTCCAGAGATTCCGTTGTAAAAAACCAAGAAGGAATTGAAAAAACAGGTTGAGATGATCATGAACAAATTCAATCAACCTGCGATCGTAGAAGAGTTTATAGACGGAAGAGAATTTACCGTTGGAATTATAGGTAATGGCGATGATCTGAGGGTTTTACCCATACTGGAGATCGATTTTTCAAATCTTCCTGAAGGATTGGAACGTTTTTATTCCCACAGGGTGAAACATCATTATGGGGAAAAAACGACCTACATTTGTCCTGCAAGGTTGGAAGAAAGCCAGAGAAAGAAGTTAGAAAATTACGCAAAAAGAGCCTTTAAAGCTATAGGTCTCTTTGATTTTGCACGGATTGATGTTAGAATGCGCGGCGGTGAATTTTATATAATCGAAGTTAATTCATTACCACTTCTTGTTCCTGTTTATTCAGATCTGACGAAGATGCTTAGTCCCATCGGCTGGAAGTACGAGGATCTCGTTAACTCAATTCTCGAGGCAGCGATTGCACGATACCAGAAGCCATCAGAAAACTCAAAACTCAATCTCGGATAAGGAGAATTCCACAGATTCCAGGAACCGCCATTGAGAAGTCTCAAGTCCTTTAATATCTTTCCAGTGAACCTGTGTCATGATTTCTATTTTCCTGACGTCTTTCGAAGCAAGCGAACGCTTTGCAAGCTCTATCATCCTGCATTCCATGGCCTGAAGAAGGATCTCGCTGGCGCTTTCAAATTCAATCCGGGAGGGGTCACGAAGATTAACGACGACAGTGTCGCCATCTTCAAGAAATGACACGGGTATCTGAGAAAGATATGTGGTGTTCACGTACTTTCCTTTGAAAAGCGGGAAGACTCCCGGAAAAGCCAGACAGGCTCTTGCTACATCAACTGAAGAAGCTTCATAGAGTTCAACAGTTTGTCTGGAAAGATCTATTACTTCGGCTTTAACACTGGTGTTCCCACTTAACCCTGTCAGAAATTCGTCGGCTTGCTCCCAGGTGTGGGCCGCTATCGAGGTGGACCAGAGAACACAATACTCTATCTGCTTTTTCCTTGTCCGTTTTTTTGTCTATATTCTCGCTTTTTTGCCTTCTATTTATCACACGCAGGGTTCCTTCAAATTTCTTAATAAACCCTTGAAGTCTCTTCCGGGCTTCTTCTTTACCAAAACTTTCAAAAAGAATCGCATAAAAACCAGCCAGTCCGTTAGCAATTATCTCCAATCTTTGTTTTTTTTCAGACAAAAGTTTTTCTAAAACCGGTATGGCAACTAACCCTTGAAGACAGAACCCACCGACGTGTATTCTCATTGGAACATCTCCTCAGGAAGTGTGAGATTAAGGGTTTGTTCGTAGCTCTTCTCCATGATCTCAAGACAACGGCTGAAATCGAGACTATCTATATCTTGGACAGGTGGACGAATTATAAAATCTGCTTCTTTCCTTAAAAAAGAAAGAATTCTGTTCTCGCATATAAGATTCATCGCGTTCAACAAAGCGTTTGAAGTTTCGGGGATGGTGATTGGATAGCTTTTTCCAGATAAATCAACCGCAACCACATAATCAGCCCCAAGGTCTCTTGCAATATCTGCCGGTAGATTGTTCAGCGTACCGCCATCAGCCATGATGCTGTTTTCAAGTACGACCGGAGGGAAGATTCCGGGGATTGCCATGGATGCTTGGAGCGCCTGAAAAAGTTTCCCTGAAGAATGAAGGATAGTTTTGCCGGATTTTAGATCGGTAGATACGCAGTGAAACTCAATCAGTAAATCTTCAAAGTGTAGTTTGCCAAGATATTTCCGGAAAACCCTGAAATACAATTTTGATGGTAAAACAGAAGATTTCTTTGCCATGTAGGAACAGCTTATCTTCACAAGAAGACGATTGCGACCATAGGAGACTGAAGAAAAATTAAAAGGAAAAAACTTAGCGGCGCGCTTGTAGATTTTCACCGAATAGTCCCAGAGAAGTTCTGCATCTTTCAGGACAGCATATCCAGCTCCGACGACGGCACCAATACTCACACCAATTATCGCATCGGGAACAAATCCTCTTTCCTCAAGAGCACGAATCACGCCAACGTGCGCAGAACCTCTTGCGCCTCCACCACTCAGCACAAGAAATTTACGAGATTTCTTCTCCCCTTTTTTTCTCATTTTTCTTTTCCCCTAACCAGACTCCCAAGATGGTTTCGTACAAACGTTTTGCAGTTATTTTGAAATGTTATCGTTCTCCTCCCTTTTGAGACACAAGTTGCTCAATTTCTTCAGGGGTTTCATAAGAAAAGCGACCTAACTTGCCATTAGCAAGTTCTCTGAGGAAAGTAAATGCTCCGCGCTCGAGATCCAATTCTCCTTTAGACTGAAGAAACCTTCTCTTTTTTGTAAAGGTTTCAAGGAATTCGAATGGATCATCGGTATTTATGTCAATAAGACCGGATAATACTGCCGTTCCATAACGTTCAGTAAGTAACGTGAAAACATCCTTGAAAGCTTCCAGAATATCAAGTTTTTCCAGCGGAAGTGAACCGACTGCGGCGAGTTTAGTAATTATCGAAGGACTATGGAGCCGCGTGTACAGAATACCCGGGGTATCTAAAACCATAAGCTGCTTACTGACGGTAATCCATTGAACTCCCCTGGTAACACCGGGGGTATTTCCTACAGCAAGAGACTTTTTCCCCTTCAAGCGGTTTATGAACGTCGACTTTCCAACGTTTGGTATTCCAACTATTATGATTCTTTTTTCGGCATATCGACTTTTTATGAGAGGAAAGACCTTTTTTGTAAGGAATCTTCTAGCATCCGCACTTTTTAGATTGATTTTAAGAATAGGGACGTTACCTTTTAAAAAGTATTTCTGCCATCTGGAGGTGATGGCCGGGTCGGCGAGGTCTTCTTTATTGAGCACGAGGATTCTTTGTTTATTCCCAAAGAGCTTTTCATATTCATATGCTCTACTTGTATATGGAATGCGTGCATCTACCAATTCAACGATCGCATCGACAATCTTCAGATGTTTCTGAATGTTTTTCTTTGCTTTTTCAATATGTCCCGGGTACCACAAAGCATTATACCCCCTGACGGATTATATAGTGGTTTTAACTGTACATGCAAAGAGAATATACCACAAATACCAGAATGAAGTGGAAAACGAATTTTATCGGATCTCAATAAATCCGCCAGAAAGGCATTCGTTAACTTGTGAGTTGAAAATCTCTTTCAGGATTTTAATGGCTTTATCACCTGTACAATGGCACGGATAAAGACTTTCAAGCTTGAAAGCTTTTAGAGATTCGGCAATCTTATAAAGTTCTTCGTCTGTTTTTTTTATAAGATGAAATCCTCCAACTACCGCTTTTATCTTTTTGTCCTTAGGCAAACGCGACATTATGTTTATTATTCCACGGTGAGAACATCCGGTGATTATAATTGTGCCTTCAGGAGATTCAAGAGAGAGATATAGCTCTTCTTCAAAAAAATCTCGTTTTAATTTCTTCGATTCATCTTCAACTTTAAATTTCTCTTCTGGTTGCTCAAAACTTATCATAGGTACGGCTGTTAAAAGCTGAATGCCATCGAAGATTTCAGAATCCTTTTCTATCGTTTGAAACTTACCGCCCAGCTTTTCGTAATAATCTATGGTGTGTTCGAGACCTATGTACTTCCCTCCGCCGTATTTATGGTTGAAGAATCCATTTCCAATGAAAATCCGCTTGGGACCGGTTTCCCTCAATAATGATTCCAACCCATTTCCATGATCATAGTGTCCGTGACTTATAACCACAGCATCTATGTTTCTAAGATCCAATCCAAGTTTTCTGGCATTTTTGAGAAAGACATCACTTTGACCGGTGTCGAAGATAATTTTTTTGTCTCTGAATTCAATCAAGGCACTGAATCCATGTTCCGATTCAAATCCGGCTTTAGCCTTATCATTTATTAGAATCCATATTTTCAACATTTTTCACCTTCTCTTTGTGATTTTCAGGGGCTTACAGTTTGATTTTTCTTATTCTTACCAATTGGAAAAGATGATATATAAAATGCACTGATGTTAGCCAAAACAAGGCTGAGAGAAATGACCACAAACATCCATTGATACCCTCTGCTGTCGATTACACTACCGATCAGACTTACAGAGATAGATTGGGAAATAACCACAATTACGCTGTTTATCCCAAATACTTTTCCTTGATCGATTTCAGAAACCATAGTTGAGAGTATAGAGGAATTTAAGGAGTATAAAAAACCTGTTGCTATGCTCAACGTGATGAAGCATGCTATTGCAAACACTGATGTTGCAGAGGCAGTTAAAATGGAGTGATAGAAAAGCGCTATAACCGCTGAAAACGAAGTGATTGTAGTTAACGAAATTATAAACAGCCTTTTTTGCCCGATTATTTTGCTGAACTTTCCGGTAGCGAAAGATACGATACCACTAAAAAAGGTGGAAGCTCCAATCCATGCTGAGGCCGTCCCTATATTCATGCTTGCCTCAGAATTCAAAAAAGAGGTTAAATAAGGGAAAAGCCCTCCAAGGGCGAACCATAACCCAAATTCCATTATGAAATAAGCCAGTAGTCCTGGATATTTTCTGAGAACATTGAAAGAATTGCTGTTCTTTTGTCCTGCTTCAAATTCCGAGAACTTTACAGGGTGCTTTTTGGTGTATATCATCGTGGGGGCTATAGAAATCAACACAACTATTCCCAAAACCAGGAAAGTCAGATTTGGTTTAGAATCATAGATAGCTCTTATAAACAACGATGTGATGAAAGTGGAAAGGCTCATTACTCCTGTCACAAAGCCATAATTTCTATCTTTGCTTTCGATGGTGCTATAGTCACTTACCAGTGCGGAATAAGGAGTTAAAAAACTGTAAGCACTGGCTACAAGGATAACCGCTGATATTCCTTTTAACACCAGCGAGTGTAATGTCAACCCAATTATTCCCAGTGATGCCATCAACGTTATGGCAAAAATAAAAGGCGTTCTCTTCCTGATCCTATCGCTGAGAAAGCCTAGCAATGGGCTTAGAAAAATCGTTGAAAGCATTCCCAGAGAAATAAGCTGTCCGGGTATGGATTGTGAGCCAAATTGCGCGGAAAGATAGGGAATGAGTATCAAATTGAATATCCCAAATATAACACCTACACTGATTATTCCCAGAGAGATCACTATCATTTTTTACCCCCAAGCATTTCTTGAACCATTTTAGCGTATCTTTCTAGATTCAGGTTGTTAATTCGAAGTACCTCTTCGACGACTTCGTTGGGAATATTGTGACCTCTGCTGTAAAGACAGGAAAGAGCTCCAGAAATCGCTGCTATGGTGTCGGTATCTCCACCAATAGAAG
Source organism: Kosmotoga sp. DU53 (assembly GCF_001639905.1). Taxonomy (NCBI): domain Bacteria; kingdom Thermotogati; phylum Thermotogota; class Thermotogae; order Kosmotogales; family Kosmotogaceae; genus Kosmotoga; species Kosmotoga sp. DU53. Next base: position 134,734 of record NZ_JGCK01000032.1, read on the forward strand.
CACCAATCCGTATTGAAAGCCACGTATCATCTCTTGCGTAGGCAAAGATTGATACTGCTGCGGGAACCACTTCATTAGATTCCATATTAGTTCCAATAACATCATATATAAAAGACATTACCTCTTCTGGTGAATGGAGATTACTTATTTTATCCAGCGCATATCTTATCCTCTCACCTGTGGATGCTCCCACAAACTCATTGCCCGATATCTCTCTGCCTATTTTTGCACCTTCAAGAATTGACTCGAGTATCTCATCGAAAGAAGCGCCCATAACAGCGGTATGAAAACCAAAACCAAGACTCATGGCTGCTTCTAAAGCTATATTTGTATTATGAGTGGGAATAGAGCACGCGCGTATAGCTTCTTTGAGTTTTTCCTTGTTGCCCTTCTCAACGCTGAGTGCCGGTGCCAAAACCCTCATAGCGGCTCCACATGTCGTTCCACCTGTACCTGCTTTTTCAGGATTTTCACCGTCCTGTATCTTCTTCAGCGCTTTTAGAGAGCTTGGCCCGATATATCCTTTCTCATCTGCATGGGTCTCTTCTATCCAGCGACGAAGTCCTTCGACTGTCCCTTCAACTGTTACCCCTTTCTTTTCATAAAATGTCTCGAGCAGATAAAGCACCTGTTCTGTATCATCTGTTATCTGCCCTTTTTTCAAGTTTTTGTGAATAAGAGAAATTGAAGGGTCGATCAATGTATCGATCAAACCAAATCTATTACGTATCATTTTCAAGGTCATGAATTCAGTGGGCATCCCCATAGCGTCTCCGACTGCAAAGGCTTCAAGAACTTGCTTAAAAATGAGCACTTTATCTTTCCTCTCCTCTCTACCAGGGAATGTCTAAATTTTCAGCGATTTTTCTCAATTCATAATATGTAGGTTCGTCAATCTCCACTCCGCATTCGAGTGATTTCTCGCGTTTTTCATATTCTTTTTCTCCGTGCACATAAATCCTTTCTTTTCCATCCGCTTTTTTAGCGTTTCTCAAACTGTTTATCAACTCCATCGCATGTTCCTTTATTTTCTCAGGATTGCCGAAAATCGCCGGGTCAAGCGCGGCAAAAAAGTGTGTTATTTTACCTTTTCCTTTATAAGTATCGTAACTGAAAGAACCAAGTGACAACCCCGAAGTCAGAAGCTCAACCAGAAGCACCAATCCATAACCTTTATGACCGCTAAATTCTTCCCCTTCTCCACCCAAAGGCAGAAGTCCTCCGCCTTTTCTCTGTTTTAAATTAGAAAGAACTTTTTCTGGATCTGTTGTTGTATGCCCCGTTTCATCTACGGCCCAGCCTTTCGGAATCTTTTTGTTCAATCTGGAATACACTTCCAGTTTTCCCCGGGGCGCAACACTTGTTGCCATATCTATGAGTATCGGATATTTTTCACTCGTTGGAAAAGCAAAAGCTATTGGGTTTGTTCCAAGAAGGGCTTCCTTCGAGAATGTATGAACAACCAGGGGGGCTGTATTGGTGAGTGATATTCCTACTAAACCCATTTTCACAGCCATTTCAGCGTAATATCCAGCTATTCCATAGTGGTTTGAATTTCGGACGGTTGCCATTCCAATTCCGTATTTTTTCGCTTTTTCTATGACCTTTTCCATTGAAAATTTAGCAATGTGTTGTCCTACCCCGTTGTTTCCGTCTATAACTAAAGAAACAGGAGTTTCAAAGATTATTTCCGGTTCACCATTCGGATCTATAATCCCTTCTTTTATATGATTTACGTATCGTTTTAACCTTGCTACTCCGTGTGACGATATTCCCCTCATATCTGCTTCAACGAGTACTTCGGCAACCACTCTCGCCTTTTCATCGTCGCATCCCATCTTTTTCATCACATCAGCGGTAAAGTTCATTAACTTTTCTCTTTTTATCTTCATTTTTTCCACCCCACTGGCCAACCAGCTTTTTGGCTACCTGAAAGGACTTTAACACATTTTCTGAGCCCTTGCAGTTTTATCGGGTAGTCACATTCACACATTGGGTTTCCGTCAAGTACGATGTACACACCTCTCTTAATTCCAGATACCTCGATGGTTTCCCCATCTCTAAAAAGGATTTGCTCGATGAGTACAGGATCCTCCAGATCGTGCTCTTTAAGGTATGAATCCACAATAACCCTGTTTGAGATAGTCAGGATTCCGACTGATTTGAAAAAAGAAGCCCAGGAAAGTTTTCCTGTAACTGCTTTTCCTATATAGAATTCCGAAAAATTCAAAGGAGATGCTATAATTTGCGCAACTTTTTTTGAGCTGAGAGAAATTCTCCTGCCGTTTTTCAAAATCATCCAGTTCTTCTGCTATATCGTCGCAGGGTATTATCTCAACTTTCCTGCCGGATTCCAGAAAATCTTTTACGCTGAGATTAACCATCTTTCCATTCAACGTTCCCAGAAAAGTATCCCCAAAAACGACATCGATAAATGCATAACCTATGTGCTCGTTCCCTTTCCAGACCTTCAGACAATCCACGAAGTCTATATGTGAAGGCTTTTCTATATTTTCCAATGAAAAGCGGACGAGGGGACCGACATTTGCGGTCCCCCCGGCTATACCCATTATGGGGGTGTTTAATTTTTCATCAATGAGCGTTGCAGCAATGAAATTGGCCGTGCCGTCTCCTCCAACACTTACTATAACGTCTGAACATTTTGAGAGCTCAATCGTTAATTCCCTGATCGCGCTTTTAAAATCGCTTGAAACAATGTCAACTATCTTAACGTCTTCCAGGAAATCTCCACCAAATCTACCCGAACCAGTAACTATCTCATCGAATACTTCTTTTAGCTTCGATATCCTTTTTCTTATATATTCGAATTTACCAGCCGATGTGTTTACTATCACTCCAGCTCTCAAGCATGTCACCCCTGCAAATTCGTTAAAAACTTCAACACGGCCTTCATCTTCTCCACCGGTTCTTCAAGGAAGTATCTGTAGGATGGTTCTACGGTGAAGAACCCGGAAAATCCCTTTTCCTGCAAAATAGAAACGATTTTTACCCAATCGAGATCTCCTTCGTTCGGCAGAATATGTTTGGCTTCACCTTTATGATCACTTGCATGAATGTGTATCACATCCAGTTTTTTCAGCATCTCCACGGGATCTTGATCGGACTCAACCGCTTCTGTTGTATCAAGCATTGGAAAAATATTCTCATGGTTCACAGCACGAATTACCTGCAGCATCTCTTCAGGTGTACGCCCGCCCTTTGGTGAATTTTCAAGAGCAATTTTTACGCCGTTTTCCTTGGACTTTTCGCATAGATATCTCATATTATCCATTATAGGGGTGTAAAATAATCTTTCCGTGGTTTCATTACCAAAATAGGGCGGATGAATGACAATGACTTCCGTTCCGAGGGTTTCCGCAAGTGTGGTGATATTGTCTATCAGAGTTTTTGCTTCCCTCACCATTCCGGGATAAGGGTTGTAAAACATCGAGAAAAAGACAAGCGGGAAGTGTATGGAGGCAACTTTTATCTTCACTCTGCTCGTTATTTCTTTCGCAAAGCAAGGTTTTGTTTCCTCCATACACTGAGGCATTAATTCTGCATACTGAAATCCCGCTTCTTCTACAATTTTTAAAGAATCAAGACTGTTTCTCGGAAACAAGGCTGCAGTCGAAAATGACAGGTTCATTTTCATTCGTTTTCTATCTCCTTCTTAAGCTTTTCTGCTGCTTCTTTCATTGCCTCTTCTGGTGTTAATATACCCCTCTCGATCTTGTCGAGGTATTCGTATAATAGATAGTCCATTGTTCCCATCTGTTCAAAATGCCAGTAAGCTTTTCCATATTTCATCTGTTCAAAAGCAACTCTATAATCTGGGTTTTCTTCCATGAATTTTTTAACCTCAGGTACTTCCAAAACAGATTCTCTTATAGGAATATAACCGGTCTTTATACAGAATTCACCGAGATTCTCGGGTGATACGAGCCATTTTATGAGTTTCCACATGGCGTCATCTTCCTCTTTGCTGTGAGGGAACATAACGAGAACAGCTCCACCTATCGGAATAGCCCTTTTAACCTTCTTTGGAAGGAATGCGACTCCAACCTCAAAGGGCAGTTTTCCGCACCATTTTCCTATCCTTGAAGAGCTTCCCATATAAAAACCGAGGGTTCCAGATATAAACTGTTTGTCAGCTAAATTATGCATTCCGACGGGCATTGCCTTTTCATCGATTAATTTCTTCCAGAAAGCAGCGGCTTCTACCCCTTTCGGACCATCGAAGAGAGGGGTCATAGTATCTGCATCTATTATTTCACAATCATTCTGGAACAGCATTGCTTTGAAAAGCCATGGAGTGTCTTTAATATTCAATCCCCATACGTCTGGTTCACCATCGCCGTTCAGGTCCTTTGTTATTTTCTTGGCGTATTCCAGTAATTCCTCCCATGTCTCGGGCGGTCTGTTGGGATCGAGTCCGGCTTCTTCCATAAGTTTCTTGTTGTATATGAGAACCGGGGTACTTATGTTGTATGGTATAGCACATATTCTACCCTTGTACTTTGCATAATCCCAGGCGACATCATAGAAATCACTAATATCAAAATCAGGATCGTACAACATATACTCGAGTATCTTGTAATTCCCATAAGCACCTGTGAATATTGGACCGGCAGGAATTATTCCTCCATTCGGAAGGCTCTTGGTTACCAATGCCGACATAACCTTTTGAGCAGTTTCTCTGTATTTTCCAGTGTAAACAAGCTTTACCTTTATATCCGGATGAGCCTTATCGAACCTCTCGACAATCTCTTTCAATACCTGCCCTTTTGTTCCGCTCAAAGGATACCAGAACACGATCTCCACAGAAAGCACCGTAATTGTGAAAAGAACCAACAACCCCACTAAAAGAAGCTTTCTCATAACAAAACACCTCCTCCTTTAGAGTTCAAAACTTCAAACCGGTTAACGTTGTGGATTTAACCAGATATCTCTCGGCCAATATATATACAATTAATACAGGAACAATAGCCATCAGTGATGCGGCCATCATCAAGTTATACTGTGTACCGCCTTCTTCTACAAAATATTTGAGACCTATCGGCAGGGTTCTCATTTCAGGAGAATTGGTAACTACAAGTGGCCACAAATAACTTCTCCAGTATGTCAGGAATACAAAAAGGGAAATCGTTCCTATGGGAGCTTTAGAGTTTGGAACAATGACGTTAAAAAGGATTCTGAAGTAGCCACAACCATCTATCTTTGCAGCATCTTCAAGATCTTTGGGAATCGTTACAAAGAATTGTCTGAGGAAAAATATGGAGAACCCACTGTAAAGAAACGGAACAATAAGTCCCTGATAGGTATCAATCCATCCGAGCTTGTACACAATGATAAAAGTGGGTATTAGAGTGACCTGGAACGGCATTATCATTGTCGATAGAAGAAAGATCATTATTGGGATCTTTCCTGGAAAGTGCAACCTTGCTAAAGCATAAGCCGCCAGTATAGCTAAGAAAACCTGACCAAAGGTTATTGCAAAAGTCACTATAATGCTGTTCAGATAATATCTCCCGAAGGGGATCATCTCAAGAACTCTGGAGAAATTTTCAAAGGTCCAGGTTGATGGCAGCCATTTTGGGGGATAGGAGAAAACATCCATATCCGTTTTGAAAGCAGATAAAAACATCCAAACAAAAGGAAAAATCATGAGCATAGCACCGATCAAAAGTATCAAATGTATGTACCATGTCTTCTTCATTCCCATCACCCCGCTCAAGAATACTCAACGGATTTTCTGCCAAGTCTCTTTTGGACTTGTGTCAAAGCAATAACCATGCCAAACAGAATCAACGCCGCTGCAGATGCCCTTCCCATCTTGTAATTTTCAAAAGCTTGCTGGTATATGTAAAACACCATCACACCGGTACTGTACAAAGGACCACCTTTAGGTGTCATTACAGATATCTGTGCGAAGACCTTAAACGAATTAATAATCCCCATAAGTACAACAAAGTAAACGATCGGAGAGAGAAGGGGAAGAGTAATTTTGAAAAAGGTTTGCCTTGAATTGGCACCATCTATGTAAGCAGCCTCTATCAAATGATTTGGTATAGATTGAAGCCCTGCAAGGAATATGATGATATCGTAACCAAGCCCTTTCCAGAGAGAAAACAGGATTACAGACGGCATTGCCCAATTTGGATCATACAACCATTTTATGGGCTTCAAACCTACAAAAGACAAAATTTGGTTGAACGGACCAAAAGTTGGGTCGAAAAGCCATATCCATATGAGTGCCACCGCAACCATAGGTGTTACCACAGGTGCAAAATAAGATACTCTGTAGAATTTCTTCATTCTGATCTTCTTGTCAAGCAAAACGGCAATAAAAAGTGATATCACAAGATCAAGCGGTATCTTCACACAGGCAAAGTAGAATGTGTTCCTTATTGATTTGAGAAACTTTTCATCACTGAAGATATAGATATAGTTTTTCAAACCAACGAACCTTTTAACAGGGCTTACGAAATCCCAGTTGGTGAAACTGACGTAAAATACCACGATCATGGGAATTATCATGAAAATGGTGGCAAGTACCAATGTCGGTGAAAGGCACACATAAGCGGTTATGGTTTCGCGAAGCTTACGCTTTTTCATCATTTTCCCACATCCTCAGTGAGATTTTCATACACTCCTTGTCCATAGCTTTTTCAAAAGCCTTGTCGTATTCAGATACTGAGTAACTGTGCGTAACAAGCTTTGAATAAAGCTCATTTTCTATTCCAAGTTCTTCAAGTGCTTCAGCAAAATCGGGCAAGCTATATCCGAAGCTTCCGCTAACGACTATTTCCCTGTAATGTAGATGGAATGGATTTAATGTGAGCCTCTTATCCTTCGGGTAACCACCGAATAGTAGCAAACTCCCGCCATCCCGCATCAAATCCATGTACTGGAAAGGTTCATCTATGGTTGCGGCAATCACTACCATATCGTAGCCTTTTTCTTTAAGAGCATCAGGTTCCATGACATCAAGCCCCATATCTTTCAAAAAAGAAGCTCTCCACTCGAAAGGTTCTACAATCCTGACAGATGTTCCCCTAACGCTTAAATAAATGGCAAAAAGCGTTCCCATAACTCCTCCGCCAACTATCAGAACACGTTCGGGAACACCAAACTTTCTAACCGTACCAATTACGCACGCAAGAGGCTCTGCCAGTACTACCTGTTTTCCCGGTTTCTCTATCTTGAAAAGACCCCTCAAACTATGATTCGCAGGAACTGTTATGTACTGTGCAAAACAGCCGCTCGGAAGATATGTCTTATTCTTACAAAGCTCGGGAAGCCCTTTTCTGCATTTTTCACAGACACCGCATTCACCGTACGGAGCGACCGCAACATAATCACCGACTTCGAGATGTTCTACAAAAGCAGGTTTTTCCACGACAATTCCGTAACATTCGTGCCCCAGTATCGTTGGCGGTTTAAAAAGATGATGCCCTCGCAAAAAGGTTTTAATATCGGTCCCACATATGCCTGTTTCCAAAACCTTGATGACTACACCGTCTTCATTCTTTGGTTCCTCAATATCCCTCAACTCAAGTTTCTTAGGTCCTAAATAGAAGAGTGCCTTCATTCCCCTCTCTCCTCTCTCAGCTTCTCAAGGACAAAATTAGCCGTTATGGAATCTGTTACAAGCACATTAAAATACCCTTTCTTAGAAGCTGTTATTATTCCATCCACTTTCTTTTCTCCACCGCACAAACATATTCTCAGAGGCACTTTTAGAAGATCATCTATATTTATGCCGAGGATAAGCTTATTCAGTGAAGACTTGCAGATTTCGCCATTTTTATTGAAAAATCTGGCTAAGATATCACCAACAGCCTTCTCCCTTATGAGATCTATTATCATTGAACTATCGATTTCGGACTTTATAATCTCAGAATCATGAATGGGCTTTCCAAGACCGAAGATAGCAACATCCAATCTTCTCCACATTTCCAGAACGTTTAAAACCTGTTTTTCTTTAAGAAATAACTCAAATGTATTCTTATCCGCAAAAAACGCCGGAGCATTGAGGTACATAACCTGAGCTTTGAAGATCTCCGCAGCTTTTTCAACAAGGGAATTAACCTGATAATACTTAACTGACTGTCCTGTTCCCCCAATAAGAGGAATGAACAAACTTGAAAAATGGGAATCTGTGCTGTTTAGGGATTGCACAGTCCTAAACATAGTTCTTCCCCAACCCCAGCCTACAATCTGACCGTTCCTCAACGTTCTGGATATAAACTCAGCACCGGCTTTTGCAACCCTTTTTAGAATGTCTTCCTCATTCCTCTCAATTGTCTCTGTTACTATCACATCCATTAGATTCAAGCGCTCTTTCAGGGATTTCGAGAGAAACTCCTTACTCTCAACGTCAGGCGCTTTCAACTTTATCTCAACCATCCCAACATCCCGTGCATAAGTTAAAAGCCTCGATACTTTTGGCCGGGATATACCAAGGCGATTGGCAATCTGTTGCTGGGTTAGACCATCAAGGTAATAAAGCCGCGCAACACGATACGCAAGTTCGTTTAAATCCATTCCGCTAAACTCCTTTGTCTCACATCATTTTCTAATTACACTTTTAACCATGTACGATCTTTGAGAGCTCTTTTACGTATTTCATGGGATCCTCTGCCTGAAAGACATTTCGACCAAAGGCAACTCCCTTTGCTCCAAGTTGAATTGCCTCACTTGCCATAACAAATGCATCCTTATCCTTCGGTCCACCAGCAATTACCACCGGTATCGCAACTGAATCAACGATGGTGCGGAAAGAGTCATTTCCAGTGTAGTAGACTTTCAGTACATCAGCACCGAGTTCATATGCAGCCCTTGCACCGGTTGAAATATACGTTGGATCTGTAAAATGCTCAAGATCCTGCGGCAGCATTTCAACAATCAATGGCAGACCACACTTATCACAGGCTTCAGCAACATGCCCGATCAGTTCAAGAGATTTGCTTTCGCCAGGTCCACAGATAAAGCCCATAACGATAACCGCATCTGCACCTATCGAAAGGGCGTGTTCGACAGATGTTGTGAGTCGGTGATAATCGAAAGAAGGGCTGTAATTTGTCGATGCACCGGTGATCCTTACTATAACAGAAGTTTTGCCCGCGAGAAGATCATAATGTTTTGCAACAATTCCCGGATTCAATATCAAAGCATCAGGACCACCTGCAACAATCTTTCTTAAGGTTTCCGGCATGTTTGAAATGCCAGGTAATGGCCCCTGAAACTGCCCATGATCGAGCGCTACGATAACCGTTTTACCATCGTCCTTAAAAATTCTATTCAACCTCAATGCTTTTCCTGACATCTGCATCTCCTCCTGCACATTTGTGCTGAACATTCGTTCACATGTTAACCTTATAATATTTCATTTTGCTTTCAAAATCGTAAATAGTCTAATCGCGTGGCTCCAAAACCTCATTTCAAGCACTATAAACTTATATCACTGCGGGCACAAAAACAATGTAAAGAAGGCATTATCTTGAGTCCTTAGACAAAATATTAATAAAAAAACAATATCCTGGTATATACTCCATGCTAAGCATTTTAATTGAGCACGTTTTCCTGTACGTTTTTTGTTCTTTAGCGGGTTACTAAGTTTGTACATCTCTTGTTTTATGTGAGTGTTAGCTGGTTTATAAGAAGTTGTTCAACCTATGAAAGACTAAATGAGAAAGAGTCATCGAAAAAGTTTTTTCCTGTTCTTCCGAATTTTTACTGATTTAACCAGTGAAGAGAAGGAGAATCAAAGCAGAAAAAACTATGACAAGGCAAATAGAGTCAAGGGAATTATGTATTGAGAATGCTCATTTAAACCGCTAAAGTTGCGAATTCTCAACATTCTTCATATCCAACCTCTTTATTCTCTCACTCACCTTTCCTGGTACTCGAGAAAATCATCCTTTTTTGAGCGGATTTATTTTTGCCGCAACGCTTCCTTTTCGAGTAGATTTTTTATGAGGAATTTCGTGAACTTGATTTTTTGCTTTTTTTTTGCTATATATTGTGATGTTAAACGCTTATAAACTCTGACAGCCAAAAAAGTTAAAACTATGTGGAAGGATTTTCTGAAATAATGACCCTCATTTTTACCTTATACCTTTAAAAAAGAAGCTTTGAGTGCAAAAAAATGTATATCAGCAATACTACGCATATACCACCAAACAAGTAATATATTCGTATTGCGAATATAGATAAGTCATACAAATTCAGAGGTAATGATTTTTAAATACAAACTACGTTCTTTAGGGGGATTAAAATGGTTAACAAAAATCTGGTTGGGCGATGTGGGTTATATTGTGGAGCATGCATTATTTATAGAGCTTACAAAGATGGCTCTCAAAAACTTAAAGAAGGCATCGCAAAAGACAACAATTGTAAGCCGGAAGATGTTAAATGCGAAGGTTGTCAATTGGTTTTAACTTCTGGATGGGAGAATGATAATATTTGGGGAAGAAATTGTGTAATTGTAAAATGCTTGGAAGGGAAAAAACTAGATTTTTGTTTTCAATGTGATAATTATCCTGATTGCAGTAAATTTCAAAAATGGTATGGTGTATTCAAAAAGTATGGGGAAGATCTCATAAACAATTTAAAACAAATTAAGAATGGACAAATTGAGGAATGGTTAAAAGAGGAAGAGGAAAAATGGAAGTGTAAAAATTGCGGAAAGCCTATATCAATGGTTTTAAACAAATGTCATTGGTGTGGGAAAGAAATCGATTAATGTTTACTACGTTACTCTGACTTCGTATAACAGGGTATTTCCGCGGCGCTCCTAATGTAGCTTGTCCTTTGGGATATGTTCTCAGTTACAAAGCCTGCAATTAGTGAAGTTAGTATGGCGATTGACAAGCTTTGTGACAGGACTGGCGACACGAACACGTCAGAAATACCCAGCACGTTGTATAAAGCCAATAGGTTTTTGAGGCCACAAGAAATTGACCCAATCCACTTCTAGCACCTAAAATTCCCATTCTGTAACTCCTTCCGGGCATATGAGAATCAAATCATTGTGTGTAATTCTGTTTAACAATGTCATGGCTAGGGGTTTGTTATGGAAATTTTTTGCCCATTTTGAATCCCTTTGAGCTCGCACACGTTTTTTGCCCCTTGTCCACCTCCTTGAATAAATTGATTCTATTATCCTGCCCAAGAAGGTGTTTTTTACCAGGGGAAGGGGACGGCTTTATTTGATCATATACATGTTTTTGGCAATATAAAAATCCAGCGTTTGGAAAAATAAAAAACCAGCACCCGGGGTAAAAAAATTAAGCCTTAATACTCGAATGTTCCAATCGGTAACTCTTGCCTGTAAACACCAATAAATGGCAATGGTGAATCAATCTGTCTATTATGGCACTGGTGAGTTTCTCATCGTAGAATACCCCATTCCATTTGCTGAATTCGAGGTTCGTTGTGATTATTACGCTGTTCCTCTCATATCTTTCCGCAATCACTTGAAACAAGAGTTGCGCTCCTTCTCGGTCTAAAGGTATGTAACCCCATTCGTCGCATATGAGCAAATCTGTCTTTCTGAGTGTCTTCAAGAATCTCTTCAATGTTCCGTTGCTTTTTGCTTCCACAAGTTCGTTTACCAGTGTGGCCGTTCTGTAAAATCTGACTTTCTTTCCCGGTTACAAGCTGCGATACCTATGCTGTTGCCATGTGTTGTTTTCCTGTTCCTACAGGACCATACAGTAT
>NZ_JGCK01000064.1:0-66806 GCF_001639905.1 Kosmotoga sp. DU53
CCGATATTTATAACCATGTCAAATTCAATCGGCACCAGTGATTCAGGCTCCACTCCGTTTCATAGACCTTTACATCGGTCGGAACAGCGCCAAGAGGGAATCCGATGACAACAGCACGCGCCACATCAGTGCCTTCAAGAAGCTTGGTGACTAACGGAAGATGACAACTGTTGACACAAACACTGAAGAAGTTGTTCTCTCTGGCTTCCATACAAAGGGTTTTAATCATTTCGGGGGTAGGCATCAGGTTTCAACAGGGTATGATCGATATAACGAGCCAAATTAAGCTCTCCAGAGAGCTTGCGATTGATCGGTTCATAGCTTTGGTTCACCCTTTCTATGACCTCTTTAATTGTTTTTTCAAGCATGAATTTATCCATTTTTTTCACCTCACAAACCCAATTCTTTTGAAATTCCCTGCATCGCTTTGAGCGATATTTCTAAAAATTCATCGAGAGATAGTCCAAGATCTTTACAGCTTCGCATCTGTTCCCTGCTTGCACCCTTTGCAAAGGATTTTTCCTTGAACCTGTTTTTTAAGAACTGAACGTCTAAGTCGGAAAGCGTGCTTCCTCGACGAATAAGAACGGCTGCAACGATAAATCCCGTTACGGGGTCAGCAGCATAGATTGATTTTTCCAATAAGGTTTTCCTTTCTTTTTTACCACAGTGGGCAAGTATCGCATCTTTTACTTCCTGAGGAACATCGTAGGCTTCGAGCATTTCAACGGTTTTTAACCCATGCTTTTCTGGATTGTTTTTTGTTTCTTCATAGTCCAGATCATGAAGAAGCCCTGCGAGTCCCCAGAGTTCTTCATCTTTACCGAAATGTTTAGCCAATGCTTTCATCACCGCTTCCGTAGCCAGCATATGCTTGATAAGATTCACGTGTTTGATCTCTTTCTTTACAAGCTCCATCGCGAATTCTCTGGAAATCATCTCGCACCTCCGAGACATTTGTTTCTTTTTTTGAGGCGAAACTGTAATACCTTCCCTTTCCTATTATAACGTGATCTAAAAGCTTAATGCCAAGTGTTTCTCCAGCTTCTTTTAATCTTTTTGTGATGGCTTCATCTTCTTTGCTTGGGTTTGGGTCACCCGATGGATGATTGTGAACGAGAATGATTGCAGCGGCTGATTTTGATATAGCCGGCTTGAATACTTCCCTTGGATGCAGGAGGGAGCTGTCGAGGGTGCCGATAGTTATGGTGTTCATTCCTGAAAACATGAGTTTATTGTTTAAAGATATAACCCTTACCATTTCCTGGGTGAGTGTGGTCATGTCGTGGCATAGGTAATACACACTCTCTGGATCCGCTATCTTTGTTTTTGAGGTTTCGGTAAGTTCTTTGAAAACCCTATGGCCGATTTCGAGAGCGGCTTTTAAGGTTACGGCCTTTGCCTCTCCTATTCCCTTAAATTTTGCAAGTTCTTCATAACTCGCGCTCAGCAATCCGGAGAGTGAGCCGTACTTTTTCAACAATTCGGAACTTAATGCCATAACATCCATGCCTTTTGTTCCGGTTCTCAAAAGAATGGCAATCAACTCGGTCTCGCTCAAGTTGGGCGCACCAACAGCGAGTAAACGTTCTCGAGGCATATGATTATTTGACGATTTCAATCGTAGTACCCCCTATTCCTCAGGATCTCCCATATGCGGCCAATGGGTAACCCCATCACATTGTAGAAATCACCTCTTATTTCTTTGACGAACAACGCACCGTAGTCCTGTATACCGTAAGCGCCTGCCTTGTCCAGGGGGATTCCGGTGGCGACGTAGTAATCTATGGCGTCATCAGGGAGATCCCTGAACGTTACAAAGGTTTTTTCAACAAAAGTTATTTCTTCATTATCAGGAAAAAGCAATGCTACCCCAGTGTACACAATGTGGGTTTTGCCTGAAAGCCTTTTCAAGAAAGCTTTCGCCTCGGTTCTGTTAATTGGCTTTCCGAGTATCTCGTTGTCGAGGACCACTACAGTGTCCGCTCCAATTGTAACAGAGTCGGGGTAGATGTCAGAAATGCTTTTGCACTTCTTTACAGCTAGCCTCATCAGTTCGTTTTCCAGGTCACAGGCGTCGATGGTTTCATCAACATCTTTGGGGCTGACGCAGACAAAATGCACCCCAAGATATTTCATCAATTCTCTCCGACGTGGTGATGTGGATGCGAGAACTACTTTCTTTGACTTCATAACAAATCACCGATCCTTTTCAATACTGTATACGCCAATATAGCGTTTGCTATTGCTGAAATAGTTCCGATGATAACAAAATACGGATAAAGGTACATAATGGCAATGCTTTTAACAATGAACCATGCGGCAATCGCCAGCTGAACGGAATTGTTTATAATAGCTCCTGTCATGCTGATCCCAATCAGTCCGAACTTGCCTGACTTACCCATCAGCCACATGAAAAAAGTTCCTATTTCGATTCCCAGGAACCCCATGAAGAATCCCGGGGTTGCCAGTTTTCCCATCAAAGTGTTACCGATGACACTTTTTAAGGCAGCCAGAAACAGGAGCTCTTTCAACGTTCCACCGGGTATGGCGAGCAGGATTATCACGTTTGAGAACCCCCAACGGCCGCCCGGGATTGGCAATAAAAAAGGTATAAAGCTTTCAACAACGTATATAGCGGATCCCAGGGCTATTAAAAGTGAGAAAGAAGCAATTTTTCTTGCATTCATCTTGTTATCGCATCCATTTCTGTGTCGCCCTTTTTACCGTTAGAAGGAATAATGATGGTAATTTTGTTTGGGAGACAGACGATGGGAATATCAGGATGCGAAATCCAGCCGCTTTTAACGCACAGTTTCTCGGGACAATCTGATTCAATCACTCGCACCGATCCTTCACTAACTTCTACGACCATGTGGTCAAGGACATTGTAGGTTGCCTCTTTTGTGAGATCTAAAGTCCTGTAAAGCATTCCATCGTGGTAAATCTCAGCAATATTTTGAGCCAGGCCAGGAGATTTTCCTGAAAAAGCGAATATGGTAACCACGAGAAAAATTATCACCAGCAAATCTAAAGGCCTAAATAGCCTGTATTTCATTTTTTCTGATACACCTCAAATCCCGGTGATTTGTACGTACTCAGATCTTCCATAACAAGCATGACAAGAGCGCCATATCTGGGGAAAAAGGTTATCCCGGGTGAGGTTCCTATAACAAAAGCCGCCGTGGCAAAGGCATCAGCTTCCAGAGCGCTTTTGCTTATTACCGTTGCGCTTATCACACCGGATCTAGCGGGTCTTCCCGTGGTAGGATTGAAGATATGATGATATCTGATTCCGTCTTCAATGAAATATCGTTCGTAATCGCCCGATGTGGCAATTGCTCCATCATACATATAAACATACTCAATCACGTCGTCAGCCCTATCGCTTCTGGGATTCCTGATTCCAATTACCCACGGCCTTTTTCCGTATTTTGGTCCGATTATGCCTATATCACCGCCGGCATCGATGAACCCGGTGGCGGTTTCATCCATAGACTTAATTCTGGCAATAGCAAGATCAACTGCGTACCCTTTTGCTATACCCGAAAGGTCGAGTTCCGCTCCGTTGAGGATCCATACCTTGCTTGAGGATACATCGACAACGATGTTTTTGTATCCTACACGCTCGAGAGTTTTCTCGATTTCTTTTTCGGAAGGGACTCGCTTTTTGCTTGACGAACTATCGAATCCCCAGAGTTTGGTTATCGGGTAAATCGTGGGATCAAAAGCTCCACCGGTTTTTTCGGCTATATTGATTACTGCGCTGAGTAAAAAGGCAGTCTCTTCATCCACTTCCATTCCATTCTCACCGGCTTCCGCCATACTCTTCACTATTCCTCTATCTGATCCAAACTTTTTATCGATTCGGGTTATTTCTCTGAAAGCTGCATCGGCAAGAATCACGGGGGAAATCTTCTCCGATGCCACCTTTATGGTGACATAAGTGCCCAGTAGATATTCAGTTCTCGTGTAGTATTCCTCAGGTCGGTTCTTCAGGTAAACAAAAATAAGGGTCGCAATAGCAGCGACCATGAGTATTGAATAAAGGATCGTTCTTCCTATCAAAGAATCACGGGAATCTCTTTTCCGCAATTGGAGCACCTACTTTCCTCGGTAAGGTTTGCTATTTCAACGTCGAAGCCTCTGCGTTTTATCAGAGATGTACCGCAATCAGGACAATAAGTAGTGTTGAGATCTTCTGATGGAACGTTCCCTATATAAACGTAGTAAGATGCTCTTTAGCCACGTTGTGGAGTTCGTTCAATGTTTTAACATCAGTGGGTGGAATTGTGTATTTGTAGTTGGGGAAATATCTGGTTATATGCAACGGGATGTCTCTGGAGAGCGAAGCCAACCATTTTGCTTCTTCACGCATTTCGTCCAGGCTGTCGTTTTTTCCCGGGATAATAAGGGTGGTAATCTCCACATGAACACCGGCAGATAACACAAATTCTATGGTGTCAAGTACATGTTTTTTCGAAGCCCCCAGTTCTTTTGCATAGAATTCGTCATTCCAGCCTTTAAGGTCAATATTCATAGCACTTATAGACTGGACGAGTAATTTCAGAGGTTCCTGCTCGATGTAGCCGTTGGTTATAAGAACGCTATAAATTCCCTCTTTTGCTGCTGCTCGCGAGGTATCCAGAACGAATTCAAAGGACACAGTGGGTTCATTGTAGGTAAAAGCTAAACCAGGAGTTCCCTCGGATCTGGCTATTTCTATCAATTGGTGTGGAATCACCCTTTGAACGATTCTGGGGCGTCCCTTCGATATTTCCCAGTTCTGGCAGAAATCGCAACTTAGATTGCAACCCCATGATCCGACGGAAAATATCATCGTCCCTGGATAAAAATGGTACAGGGGCTTCTTTTCTATGGGATCAGTTCCGATCGATGTAAGTTCACCGTAGTTCAGAGAATAAAGCATACCTTTGACATTCTTTCGTGCTTTGCAGATCCCGGTTTCTCCGGGTCTTATAATACATCTATTGGGGCATAGATGACACTGTAAAACATCCCCTTCCAGCTCATCGAAATAAATAGCCGGTTTCATGAGATCACCTCTTGTTCAGGTTAATAGTAGCGAGTAGCTGAAAACCTGAAGATTTTATAAGGTTCGTTGGGTGAAATTCCAGCTTTCAACAGGGCAATCCTTAATTGTTCCTGAACAGTGACAATTCCCGGTAAATCTGGCAATAATACGCCTCGCCGCCATCCAGCTTCAACAATGACACCGTATTTTTTGGGGTCAAGATCTTCGGGTTTGCACTCCTCGGGTTCGCTGAGTATATCAACGGATATCACCAGATTGTTCAGCTCTTCAGGCTGAACTGGTGGGAACCGCGGGTCTTTTGTAGCGGCGGCAATGGCATTATCTCTTATCTCTTCGGCGAGGTTTCGCTTTGTTGGTAAAATCGTACCTATACAGCCTCGCAAATCCCCATTTGCTTTGTGAAGGGTGACAAAACAAGCTGCTCGCCTTTGGGTGAGTTCTTCAGGCAAATTCCCAGAAATGCCTGGATATTCATTCCTGAGTATGTAAGATTCGATTACATGCCAGGCCCATTCAACATATATCGATCTCGCGGTACTCACCCCTTCATCCAAAGAATATCTGCGCGAGTTTGTAGTATTCGAAGGGAACGAATTTTTTGGTGGCTATCCCATATTCCAGAGGAATTGAAACGATTGCATTTCCACGCAGAGCTACCATTCTACCAAAATCCTTTTCGAGAACGAGTTTCATTGCATGAACACCGTAACGGGTTCCAAGTATCCTGTCAAAAGCCGTGGGTGTTCCGCCCCTTAACAGATGTCCAAGAACAACAGAGCGGGTATCATATCCGGTTTTCTCCTTTATTATTTCAGCAAGGTAATGGGCGATTCCTCCAAGACGTATATGGCCAAAGGCATCGACTTCATTCTTATCACCGATGACATTTTCAAGGTCAGTGGGTTTAAATCCTTCCGCAACCGCTATGATCATGTAGCTCTTTTTATCCATCCTTTCATTCACGTACCTGACGATCTCTTCAAGAGTCATCGGGTATTCGGGGATTAGTATCAAATGAGCACCAGCTGCAAGTCCTGCTTCTAATGTTATCCAGCCTGCTTCTCTGCCCATGAGCTCAACGAAGAGAACTCTCCCGTGGGATTTTGCTGTTGAATGAAGTCTGTCTATGGCATCAGCACCAACGTTCACCGCTGTATGATAGCCAAATGTGTAATCGGTGTTGGAAACGTCGTTATCTATGGTTTTTGGAACACCTATAACCTTGTAACCCAGAGAGGATAACTTTGCTGCGACAGACAGAGTATCGTCTCCACCAATAGCGATGAGGGCATCAAGCCCGAGTTTCTCTATGTTTTCAAGCATTTTATTCTTGTTTTCCTCGCTTTTAAAAGGGTTTGTTCTTGAGGTACCGAGTATCGTTCCACCTATGATGTGAATCCCTTCGACGTCATCGTCAGTAAGTTTTGTGACCTCGCCAGTAATCAGCCCTTTCCAACCGTGCATTATCCCGATAATTTCTATGTCTTTGGGAGCTGATTTAACGATTCCACGAATAACCGCGTTTAGCCCCGGACAGTCTCCACCACCTGTAAGAATTCCGACCTTCATTTTCATTACCTCCTGCGCTCTAGAAGTGAGATTCAAAAAGAACATTTCGTGTATAATTATACCATGAACATCTATCTCTCTCCGAGAGGAGGAACGCTTGTATGAAGATCAGTAAAAAGAAAATTTTAGAGTTGTTAACTTCCGGGAAATACGTGCCGTCGACCTTTAAAGCTATCGCTAAGATTCTTGAGGTTAAAGATAAAGATGATAAAAAGAATCTAAGAAAGCTTTTGAAGGAATTAATAGAGGAAGGAAGGATAATCAGGGATTCTCGTGGAAGGTATGTGATTCCTGGCGAAAATATGGTGATTGGAGATATACAGTTTACCAGAAGAAGATTCGGGGCTTTTGTTTCCAGAGACGATGGGGAAGAGGTATACATTGCCTCAGACGATACGGGGTTCGCCCTCGATGGTGATCGTGTGCTGGTGGAAATAACAGGAACGTATAGAGATCTTCCGAAGGGTTGTGTTGTAAAGGTTTTGAAAAGAGGTCGAACCAGGATAGTCGGAACCTTTGTAACCAGAGGATTGTTCGCTTTCGTGATACCTGATGATCCGAGGATAAAATACGATTTCTATGTTCCACCGGAAGGGTTCAACGGTGCCAAACCGGATGAGAAGGTGCTTTTGAAGATAACCCGGTACCCTTCGCCCGGGAGAAATCCGGAAGGTGTTGTCGACAAGGTACTGGGTAACGCCATGGATCCAGCCGTTGATCTACCAACGGTTATTTTCAAGCACAATCTCCCTGAACCCGGATATTTTCCGGAAGAGGTTTTAAAAGAGGCGGTTAAGGTAGCGAAGCCTCCTACCAAAAAGGAGATAATCGAAAAGGAAGGACTACAGAAAAGATAGAATTTTTACGATTGATGGTGAGGATGCAAAGGATTATGATGACGCGATAAGCATAAAAAAATTGAAGAACGGGAATTATCTTCTCGGGGTGCACATCGCAGATGTTTCTCATTATGTTAGGGAAGGAAGTGCGCTTGATAGAGAAGCTTACGAAAGGGGTACCTCGGTTTATCTTCTTGATACGGTTATTCCCATGTTGCCTTTTGAGCTCTCGAATGGCATTTGTTCTCTGGTAGAAGGTGAGGACAGGCTTACCCTTTCTCTGGAGATGGAGATCGATCCCGGAGGGAAAGTGGTAGATTTCAAAGTTCATGAAGGGGTTATACGCTCCGTAAGACGACTTACATACACCGAAGTAAACAGATTTCTTAATGGAGATAATGATCCGGATCTCCTGAAACATCTCGAACCCGTAAAAAAAGAATTGCTTGTGGCGAGAGAGCTGGCGAGGATATTGAGGGATTGGCGTAAGAAACGCGGTTCGGTGATGGACATATCTTCGCGAGAGGTGAAAATACTGTTTGATGAAAAAGGGCGCGTCGTGGATATTCTTCCTCAGGAACGTGGAGAATCCGAAATAATGATTGAAGAGTTTATGATTAAAGCAAATGAAACCATCGCCGAGATCTTCAACACTCAGGATATTCCCTTTGTTTACAGGATTCACGAGAAACCCGATCCGGAGTCTATTATTCAACTAAAACATTATCTTGAGGCTATTGGAATGAAGCTGAGAATACCCAAGAATATTCATCCAAAAGTACTTCAAGAAATCCTTGAAAAAACGAAAGATCATCCTCTTCACAGTTCGATTGAGCGAATACTCGTTCGCTCTATGAAACGTGCGGTTTATTCCGAGAGAAATATAGGACATTTTGGCCTTGCGTCCCAGGCTTATACACACTTTACATCGCCGATAAGGCGTTACCCTGATCTGATAGTTCACAGGTTGCTAAAAAAAATAATTGAAAAGGGACATTTCAGCCCCGAGGAAATAGACCGTTATGAGAAAGAACTGCCAAGAATTGCTCAGCACTGTTCAAAGAGGGAACGGATCGCCAACGAAGCCGAATGGGATCTCCTCGACATGAAGAAAGTTGAATACATTAGCTATCATATCGGTGAAATCTTTGATTCTGTGATAACAGGAGTAACGAAGTTCGGTTTGTTTGTGGAAATACCTGAAAAAATGCTTTCCGGTCTAGTGCATGTTTCAACCCTTGATGATTACTATGAGTACAACGAAACACAGAATATTCTCGTGGGAAAGCACAAAAAACGGGTTTTCAGGATAGGAGATGGAGTGAAAGTAAGAGCGGTTCACGCTGATAAAACAACCATGGAGGTTGATTTCGTTATTGTTGAAAAGGAAAACAATAAAAATAACAAAAGGAATAATTCTAAAAACAAAGCAAAGAAAAGGAAGAAAAAACGGCGTTCTTAGTTCGGAGTAAAAAAACTGATTTTTTGCAGAGTATTACGTCCTAATTCGGTTAAATCAATTGTTGACCTTGTCTTTTTAATCATTGAGATACGTTTTCTGTATGGTATAGTTTATTTGAGGAAATGAATGGAGGCGATGTGATATGGAAGTAATCAGAATTACCCATAAAGGAAAGAGTTTTGACATAGATGAATTGACTCCTTTCGCAATAGCGATATTGGATCTCGTTTACGATGGTGATCTAAAGGTTGCAAAGGAAGATTTGAAAGGGACAACCCTTGAGGCTCGTTTGAAGGTTATAGAGGAATTGAGTGAGGAATTTCCCGTTCTTGAGCCCACGGTTTATGCTCCCATCGAATATCAGGAATTCAAGCTGTATCTAGAAGAGGCGAAACTGGATCTTTCAACTTTTAAGAACGGGACCTTTAGTGGATTTCGCGACAAGGTAATGGCACTTGCGGATAAAAGCGAATATGGCGAGGCACAGGCTTTTCTGCAAATGCTATACGATGCAGGACTCGATCAGGCAGCTATGGCTGAGATGAAAGGAACGCTTTACATCGAAGAAGGAAAGATTGATGAGGGAATAAAATGGCTAGAAGAAGCAATAGAGAAGAATCCCGCCCTTGTTTCTGCCTATTCTGCCCTTGGCCAGGCTTACTTCAATATGGGGAAGTATGAAGAAGCAGCTCAATACTGGGAGAAGGAGCTGATTCTTGTTCCTGGCAGAGTGGTTACCTATTTTATGCTTGCGGACGCATATTCGCTTTCAGGCCAGAATGATAAGGCAATAAATGTTTTAAAGACGCTTATTAGCAACGATCCAAACAATCTGCTGGCAAGGTATCAATTGATAGAACTTTACAGAGAAATCGGCGAGGAAGAAGAGGCGAAGAAACTCAAAATGGAGATATTGAATGCGATACCTACCCATACAAATGATATAGAGATTTGGGCCCGGGTGCAGTTTGAGCACGGTAATTATGATAGAGTAAAAGAGATTATTGAAAAGTTTGTTGAGACGTCTCCTGACATGCAGCATCTCAAACTCCTGCTGGTTATTCCCTATGCGAAAACCGGAGACACACAAAAGGCTTGCAGATTGTTGAAAGAATTCAAAAACAACGAGATGTGGTACTATTACGGTAAGAAGGAGCTTTTTGATGAATTCCTGACAAACGATGAGAGAAAGGCTTGTGGAATCCTTTGATGGCTGTAGTTTCCTTCATCTTTGGTCTGGTTTTTGGAAGCTTTTTTAATGTGGTAATTTATCGATTGCCGAGGAAAGAATACACCATAAATAGACCTGCACGGAGTTTTTGTCCTTCGTGCGGCCATGAGCTGGTGTGGAAGGACAATATACCATTATTGAGTTATATTGTTCTTAGAGGAAGGTGCAGGTATTGCGGAACCAGAATACCGATAAGATATCCAGTAGTAGAAGCTATTACAGCGGTTTCTTTTACAATCAACGCGCTTATATTTCCTGTTCCGCAGGCGCTGGCCCTTGATCTGGTTGCGGCGGGATTGATTATTTCGAGCTTTATCGATCTGGAACATTACTTGATACCCGATACGGGAATAATCCTTATCGGGATTGGTGCGGTTCTCTTTTCCTATTATCAGGGGAGATTTCCAGAAATTTTGATTCATGCTGCCCTTGTGACTGGGGCAATGGTCGCGTTTTTCTTGATTGCCAACGCCGTGAAGAAAGATTCCTTTGGTTTTGGTGATGTTGAACTTATAGGTGCACTTTCCCTGGCAAGTGGTTTACTTGGGTCCTTATATACGGTTCTTTTTTCTTCGATAGCTGCTCTTCTGACGTATCTGGTGATTATTGGGGTGAAAGGTGAAAAATTTGAAGGAACGAAGCAGATTCCTTTTGGCCCGTTTATAGCTATCGGTGGGTATACCGCTATTCTTCTTCTTGATGAACTCAGGCTTCTTTATGGATTGGTGGGGTAGAATTCCCCGATTTTTCTTTAAGTGTCGATTTTAGTGGTTAGATTTTCAAGGAAGTTTTCTACTACCTTTCTCCGGGATCTTTTGTCAAAGCAATACATTGCGATAACCATTGACTGGGCCTTGAGACCGAGCCTTTTTGCCAATTCAGAATAGCTCTGATTTTCCAGTCTTATACCCCACTTCCGGTTGTATCTGATATAATTCCTGATAAATTCATCTACGAGTTCTCTTGTGGTTTCGTCTGTGGAAAAATAACTGTTGAGGAATTTTTTTGTCTTTTTTGGTGGAAAATGATTAATGAATAACATCGCCAAGGCTTTTCTTGCTTTCTCGTAATCTGAAAGGGTATTGCAAGCGTAAAGGAAGTACGACCAGATGAATTTTGAGTCCAACTCCTTTTCCAGATTTTCTGGATCATCCAGTAGTGTAAACAATCTATCTATGGAACCTTTTCTTGTTAAATTCCGAAATAAATCTCTTCTTCCAGCAAAGCAACTGTAAGCGGTAAACACTTCTTTTTTTCTTTCTAATGGGTTTAAGTTATAGAGTTTTGAAAGATAGATTCTGCTTTGTTCGTCTATTCTTATTTTCACCCATTCGCTAACTATCGGCCCGGGAGCTGACATGGGATCAACATGAAGATTCAGCCCGGCAATAATCTTTCTAAGAGTTTCTCCTTTTATTGTTCTCGTTTTTCCGTGAATTATCCTTGAAATATTTTTCCGATCGATCCCGGTCAATCTGGAAACTTTTGAGATATTTCTAATGTATTTATCCAGATATTCCCTTAATTCATGTGATACTTCGTATTTTGAATTACCGGTGGAAGAGAACAGAGAATAAATCTTTCGGGCCTTTTCAATTACCAGTTTCGATCTTTCTTTTTCCCATTCCGGCAGTCGTGTTATAAGACCAACAATTGTTCGGGACAGCGGAACAAGACATCTTTTTCTTGTTTTGCTAAGCAGAGTAAAAAGGGTGTGTAGGACGTAAAAATTCCACGGTCTATCCGTAAAGTATCCAGCAAGATAGGCGGCTTTTTCTGCAACTTTAAGTCCAAGTACAGGGTGTTCTTCCCTGGAATACCATGCAATGGCATTAAGAGCGAGAATCATTCCAGCGGGATGTTTGGATTTCTCAGCCATTTTGAAACTCTCAATAAATTTCTTGATACCTTCGCGAGTTTTTCCTTTCTTCACAAGTTCTCTTCCCACATTGAGCAGAGTAAAACTCAAAGCATTTTCTTCCATATTGTTGAGCTTTAATTTTCCAAGACAACTAGTATAAGGTCCTTCAACTTTTGAACAGTATAAAAGCAAAGCATTTATCGTCAGCGTGTAACGTATCTCAGGGGTGATTTTATGGAGGTTTTTCCGTAACGATATATAGATCGGTCTTCCTTCCTTGTATCTTCCTGATTTTAGAAGAAGGGACAATTTTCGAGTCAGTAAGGCGTATCGCAAGGAAGGAACCAAACATTTTTTTAATGCTTTGTTGATCATCGCCAATGCTTCTTCGTATTTTCTCTCTCCTTCAAGTTTCAAGGCAACAAAAAAACTTCTCCATACCCTGTCCTCATCGTTGGACGGGGTGGAAAGTTCCTTTTCAACCACGTAGGTGAAAAATGGCCTGCCGAATCCGCCAAAGGAAAAAAGAATTTTTGTAACCGTCAAAAATCTTCGATTCATGAATTTTGCTCCTGAACTAAATCTTGACAACAGTGAGGTGTTATCTATCACATTATAATATTTTCCTATTTTCAAAGAAAAGTATATCAATGTCTCTCGCTAAAAACGAACAATACAGAAACCCTGAATCTTGAATATCAGAATAACCATTGTACCCTCTGTTTGAGGAGGGGATGGTTATGGTGAAGAAAGGGTTGATTTCGGAACTCGTAATAGTTTTGGTAGTGTTTCTCTGGTTTCTAATGGGTTCAACAACCGGTGTGAATATTTCTGTCAGTGATTACGACCCGCCTGATGGAGAGGTTGTGGATGGAGTTATTTTCACAACGCCGTGTATCGTGGATTACGATCCACCCGATGGGGAAGTTGTGGATGGAGTTTCAGAATTCAGGTTTGAATTGTGAAGGGAGAGATTTCATGGCACCAAAAGCAAAGGATAGTAGTAACAGTACGTCACTTGTTAAAGAACTTGAAGAAGAAACGGAATCAATTGTTGAAGAGGTTTACGATGAACAAGTAGTGTTTTAGTTGAAGTAAAGCGCCCAAAAAGTGCCTGTTTTTTTGGTAGATTACATATACAGGATGTGATTGCATGAATTTTTTTAGCCTGCTGTTGTTCTCAAGCTTTTTCAGTTTAGTTGCTTTGGGAGCAGTAACTGAGAGAGTTTTGGTGGTTGGTGTTGAGAATCCACCGTATTCTTTTTATGATAAATCAGGAGAACCCCAAGGAATTAGCGTAGATATGTGGAAGCTTTGGTCTGAAAAAATGGGGATAGAAGTTGAATACATAATTATGGATGATGAGCAAGCAGAACGTATGGTGAAATTAGGGACAGCTGATATCACAGATGGTCTTCTTCGTTCTGAGGAAAATGAAAAGTACTTCGACTTTTCACAACCCTATTTGAAGGAAACGGTTAACATCTACTATCATAAAATGTTATCAGGGATAGGTTCTCCAAGGGATCTTTCTGGTTTTACAGTAGCTGTTGTTAGAAGTGAGCCTTTTTCAAATGATTTGCCCAAAGAAAACATAAATATCCAATATTATGATTCCTGCGAAGAGGTAATAAAAGCCGTTGTGGAAGGAAAGGTGAAGATATTCATAATGAACGATATTTCAGCAAGTTATTATTTGATAAAGTACGGTATAGAAGATGAATTCAAGAAGACCTCACCTTCCTTTTTGCAAAATTTGTATGCTGCCGTAAAAAAGGGAAAAAAAGAGCTACTCGAAACGGTTAATAAAGGCTTGAAGCAGATAACACTTGGTGAGAGAAGGGAAATAATAGAAAAGTGGAACGGTGTAGTACCATTCAATAGAGAATTGAAAAAGTATTACTGGTTAGCGGGAATTTTGGCACTTGTCTTTTTTCATATGGTAGTCTTGAAAATGATATACAGTTATTTTGAAAAAAACTCTTTAGAATTCAGAATGCTCTGGAGAAGATGAAAACAGAATTGAAGTTGAAAAACAGAGATATAGATTTTTTGTACGACCATTCCACGGAGATGACAACCAGATTATCGCACGTACTCTCGCTGTCATCACGATTAACCGATGCGGCTTTGAAGAATGACGAAGTTTTTTTGAAAGAGTTGCTGGAAATGGCAATGAAGCTTATTCCAACTGCGGATTACGGTAGCATATCTGTAATTGAAGACGGTAAATGGAAGTACGTTCATGCAATAGGACACGATATTGAGAAACTCAAAGCCATCGATTTAAAAGAGGAATACTTCGTTGATTTATCAGATGGACCAACCATAATCAACGATCTGCTTCATAGAAATTATTCTAAAATGCCTGCAAAAATTGCAAGAGCGATTGAAGAAGCGACGAGAGCTTTTGAGGAAAGCATGGTCGTTAGGTTGACCGTAAATGGTAAACTCATTGGCGGATTCTCTCTGGAAATTGCAAAAGGAAGCAAAAAAAGGTTTACCGAGGAAGATCTACAAATCTTTACCGCTCTTGCTGAACTCGCTAAAGCTTTCCAGACCATAAGACAATATATTATCATGCAGGGGAAATTCCAGAAAGAACTCGTTTTTTCGGTTGTAAGAATACTCGATTTGCACGATGCCAGTACGAGGGGGCATTCTGAAAGGGTAGCAGAACTTGCAGCGCTAACCGCGGAGATACTTGGGTTACCCAGCAAAGATATAAAAGATGCTTATTGGGCTGGATTAGTTCATGACATAGGAAAGCTTTTGATACCGAAAGAAATTTTGGACAAACCCGCAAAACTTACGGACGAAGAATTGGCGCTGGTCAAAAAACATCCCTTCTGGGGTTATAAAGTACTTGTCTCCTCTGAAAGGATGGAGAAATTGGCAAAATATGTTCTGTATCACCACGAACGATGGGATGGGACAGGGTATCCTCAGGGGTTGAAAGGCGAAGAGATACCGCTGATATCGCGAATATTGGCTGTGGCAGATGCTTATGATGCAATGAGAAGCGACAGAGCTTACAGAAAAGGGTTGACAAGGGAAGAAGCTATAAGAGAACTGCAAAAGAATGCCGGGAAACAATTCGACCCGAAATTGGTGAAAACGTTCGTAGCCATTCTTCTGGAAATTTTGAGTGAATATTCTGAAACAGGTAAGGTACAATAAAACATACCACGGGAACAATTCCCGTGGCATGTTTTTACCCTTGATAAATCGAATTTACTTTATGTTGTAGAAAGAATCCAGACCCAGGAACTTGGCGTCTTCTCCCAGCTCTTCCTCGATTCTAAGAAGCTCGTTGTACTTGGCAATTCTTTCGCTTCTTGAGGCTGAACCTGTCTTTATCATGCCGGTATTTGCCGCTACTGCAAGATGAGCGATGAACGTGTCTTCTGTTTCACCGGATCTGTGGGAAATAACACAAGTCATTCCGTGTTTCTGAGCGTACTCTATGGTATCCAGAGTCTCGGTAACTGAACCGATCTGGTTGAGCTTTATCAGGATAGAGTTGGAAGAGTTATTTTCCACACCCTTCTTAAGTCTTTTCAAGTTGGTAACGTACAGGTCGTCTCCAACGATCTGGACTTTTTTGCCGACTCTTTCGTTGAACTTTGTGAAGGCTTCCCAGTCTTCCTCGAAGAATGGGTCTTCAATGCTGATTATCGGATATCTGGAAACGAGGTCTTCATAGTAGTTTATAAGATCTTCCGAAGTCATTTCCTTGCCATCGATGTAGTATATGTTTTTCTCTTCATCGTAGAATGAACTTGCTGCACAATCAAGAGCAACAAAAATCTCTTCTCCCGCTTTGTAGCCAGCGTTCTCAATAGCTTTTATAATGTACTGAATGGCTTCTTCATTGTTGGAGAAATTCGGAGCGAAACCACCTTCGTCACCAACGGCAGTGACGTGTCCGTCAGCTTTCAGCAATTTTTTCAGGTGTTGGAATGTCTCCACACCTGCTCTCAGAGCGTCTTTGAAGGTTTTGAAGCCTGCCGGGACAATCATGAATTCCTGGATATCGAGATTATTGTCTGCGTGTTTACCACCATTAATGATGTTCATGAAAGGGACCGGAAGCTGTTTGGCGTTGACTCCGCCAAGGTATTGATACAATGGAAGGCCGAGGCTTTCTGCTGCTGCTCTAGCTACCGCCATGGATACGCCAAGGATCGCGTTGGCACCGAGTTTTTCCTTTGATTCCGTACCATCGAGTTCCAGGAGAATCCTGTCGATCTCTGTTTGGGCGAAAGCGTTCATTCCAATGATTTCAGGTGCGATAACCTCGTTCACGTTGTCTACAGCTTTCAAAACACCTTTACCGAGAAATCTCTTTTTATCTCCATCTCTCAATTCGAGAGCCTCAAACTTTCCAGTAGAGGCTCCTGATGGAACGATTGCCCTTCCATAGGCTCCATCGTCCAGCCAGACTTCAACTTCTACTGTTGGTGTTCCGCGTGAATCGAGAACCTCTCTTGCGATTACATCAACTATCTGGGCGTACATATTAACACCTCCTGTATTCAGTCGGGAATTACCAGAGTACCAACTTTCTCGCCAATTATAGCACGCAGCAGATTTCCGCTGGTAAAGAAATCGATAACGATGATAGGTATTTTATGTTTTTTGCAAATGGAAAAAGCTTCTATATCCATTATCTTTAAATCCCGTTCAATTGCTTCGGTGAAAGTGATTCTGTCGATTTTTTTCGTGTCAGGATGTTTCTTTGGATCGAGTTCGTATACACCGTCAACCTTGGTGGCTTTTATTATGATGTCAGTATGAAGTTCAATTGCTCTGATAGCGGCTGCGGTATCGGTGGTGAAGTAGGGAATTGTCGTTCCTCCACCGAGAATAACGATGTTTCCTTCCCTCAGAAGTTGTTCTACTCTGCTGTATTTGTAAGGCTCGAAAGATGGGAACGAGACAATCGATGAAATTGCCACCGCTTTCAATCCCTTTGAAGAGAGATAATCCTTCAAATAGAGTGTGTTAATCAGGGTTCCCAACATCCCGATCTCGTCGGATACGGTGGGAGAAATATGTGTTAGCTCTTTGCCTCGGAAGAGGTTGCCTGCACCTATGACGATTGCAATCTCGATTCCACGTTCCTTTACGCCGCGAAGTTCGTTAACGAGATATTGTAACCTTTCTTCGCTGAATCCTTTATTGCCCTCGCCACTAAGGGCTTCACCACTGAGTTTTAACAATACTCTCCTGTACATAGCACCCTCCAAAAAAAGAGGTGAGCAATGCCCACCTCTTTATCTTTCATTATTAATCGCTTTCCCCAACTTCCCATCTAACAAATCTGCTAACCTTTATATTTTCACCAGTTTTGGCGATGGTTTCAACAATCAGGTCTTTGATTGTTTTACCTTTTTCAAACACGTATTCCTGCTCCATGAGACAATTTTCCTGGTAGAAGGATTCGAGCTTGTTTTCAATAATTTTGTCGATTATGTGTTCGGGTTTTCCGGAATTCTTCATTTGTTCACGATAGATTTCCTTTTCCTTTTCAATGACATCGGCTGGTACATCTTCTCTTGAAATCCAACGTGGAGCCATTGATGCGATCTGCAGAGAGATCTTGTGGGCGAGTTCCTTGAACTCATTGGTTCTCGCAACGAAGTCGGTATTACAGTTGAGCTCGAGCATGACACCGATTCTACTGTTGTGGTGGATGTAAGAGTAGATTATTCCTTCACCGGTAGCTCTTCCTGCTACTTTGTCAGCTTTCATAGCACCTTTCTTTCTCAGGTATTCCTTTGCTTTCTCGAAATCACCGTCATTTTCCATAAGAGCCTTCTTGCAGTCAAGCATACCGGCTCCGGTCATGGCTCTCAGCTTTTTTACCATGTCAGCGGTAATTTTTGCCATTCTGTGTCTCCTCCTTTCTAACATCTCCTTATGGATTATATCTTAACTTGAGAAAATAATATTTCAAAGTCGTTAAGTTGAACCTGAAAATTTTCTTTTCAGGGCTTCCTCAACGTATGGAGGAACCCATAAAGAAACATCTCCACCGAAACTTGCAGCCTCTCTAACAATAGAAGAAGATAAGAAAGAGTATTTAGGATCCGTCATGAGAAAAACCGTTTCCAGGTCGGCGTACATGGCCTTATTGATGTGTGCCACCTGAATCTCCATTTCAAAATCAGAGATAGCGCGAAGACCTCTAACTACTATCTTGATACCGGTCTTTCTAGCGTAATCTACCAATAACCCTTCGTAAGAATCTGCTCGAGCGTTTTGAATTCCTTCAACCGCTTTTTCAACCATCGACAACCTTTCGGAAAAAGTAAAAAAGTATCTTTTGTTGATGTTCTTCATTACCAGAACAACAACCTCATCGAAGATCTTTGAAGCGCGTTTTAAGATATCCATATGACCGTAGGTTATTGGATCAAAGGATCCGGGATAAATTGCTTTCACCTTGACTCCCCCGTTTCTGGTTTCTCTTCGAGTTGCAATTCTACCCGTTTGTTCTTTTTTAGTTTTTCTCCTATTTCGATTAGATCAGCCAGCGTCATTTTTCCAAGCTCACGCATCATGGAATTATAAAGCCGGAACCAGACATATTTTACAGTACAATTCGGATCTATATCACATTCTGTATTTTCTCTTACGCAGACGTATGAATTCATTGGTTTATCGAGTTTGAGTATTACATCCCTCAGGTAGATTTCGTTGGCCGGTTTGGCGAGTACATAACCACCATAGCGTCCCCTTGTTGCTTTAACGAATCCTGCATCCCTGAGCTCTGCGAAAATCTTTTCCAGAAAATCTCTCGGGATCATGTCGCGTTCCGCTATTTTTGCCAGCGATAGCTTTGGATTGCCGCTTTCAGCGGCAAGTGCAAGCTCGTAAAGCGCTCTGAGAGCGTAGCTGCTTTTAACGGTGAATCCCATGGATTACACCTCCGTATCCATGGCTTCTTCTGTTGCCAGAAGGGCATCGACGAATTCTTCCGGATCGAAGGGTTTTAAATCATCGACACCTTCGCCAACACCGATGTATTTAACGGGTGTTTTAAGCTCTTTTTTTATTGCAAAAACAATACCGCCCTTGGCTGTACCATCGAGTTTCGTTAGAACAATACCCGTGATGTTAACTGTTTCAGCGAACTTTTTCGCCTGCACCAGCCCATTTTGCCCCGTTGTCGCATCTATAACCAGCCAAACATCGTGAGGGGCACCTGGTAGGACTCTTCCAATCGTTCGATGAACCTTCTTTAACTCTTCCATGAGGTTATGTCGGGTATGCAACCTTCCGGCGGTATCGATTATGACAATGTCCTTTCCCTTGCTTTTTGCGTGCATAACGGCATCATAAGCCACGGCAGCTGCGTCTGCTCCCTGGCCCTGTGAAATGAAATCAGCTCCCACTCGTTCGCTCCAGACCTTTAACTGTTCAACGGCCGCTGCCCTGAAGGTATCTGCCGCCGCCAAAACAACACGTTTTCCCTGTTCTTTGAAAATCCTTGAAAGCTTTCCGATTGTGGTTGTTTTTCCCGTACCGTTAACTCCCACGATCAGCAGGACGTATGGTTTGGGTGTTTCCTTTTTTTCTTCCTCATCGTCTTTCAGGATGTCTATGAGAACTTTTTTTAAAGCTGTATTTGGATCTTTCACTTCTTTGACCTTTTCTTTTAAACGCTCTATTACCTCTTCAACGGTTTCAACACCCATGTCTGAAAGAATTAAAAGTTCTTCGAGTTCCTCAAGGGTTTCCGCATCAAGTTTTTCGAGACTTAGAATGTTCTTGACTTTGCTGAATACGCTATCACGGGTTTTTTTCAGGCCTTCTTTTATCTTAGAAAGGAATCCCATGTTAATCTACCTCCGCCACCTTTGCAGGATCGTATTTTTTCAGCAGTTTTTCCACGGTTTCAAGGACTGAATCATAACCTTCGGAGATAGAGACTTCCACGAGTTGTTTTTCGGTCCGGAGTTTCAGTTCTATGAGCCCTTTTGTGAGTTTTTTACCCACGGTGATCCTCAAAGGTATTCCTATGAGGTCTGCATCTTTGAACTTAACACCAGGGGAAGCCTGCCGGTCGTCCAGGAGAACCTCGTATTTCTCCTTCAGAAGTTCGTACAATTCCTCTCCAACCTTAGAAATCTGTTCCTGAGATGGATTCACCATGGTAATGATGATATGGAAGGGTGCAATGGAAAGGGGCCATATCATACCGTGCTCGTCATGCATCTGTTCAACAACAGCACTCATGGTTCTTGAAATTCCCCAACCATAACATCCCATTATATAAGGATGATTTTCGCCATTTTCATCTGTGAAATATCCGTTCATCTTTTCGGAGTATTTGGTCCCGAGCTTGAAGATATGCCCTAGCTCTATACCTTTGGTCATCTTCATTGGTTTTCCGCACTTTGGACAGGGATCGCCTTCAACGGCTAGTTTGAGATCGAACCATTCATCAACAGAAAAATCTCTACCTAAACAGACGCCCTTATAGTGATAGCCTTCCTTCATTCCACCAACAACGAAATTTCTCAATGGTTTTACTGTGAAATCGGCTACGATTTTGACCTTGTCGTTCATACCCACAGGCCCTATGAATCCTATCGGGACGCCGAAGTTTTCAAGAACTTCTTCCAGAGTTGCCATTGTCAGGGTCTGGTCCTTCAAATGTGCCTTAAGCTTGGATTCGTTCAGTTCCTGATCGCCTCTTATAAGAGCCATTACGAACCCTTCTTTGCCCCTGTACAGCAGGGACTTTACAATCTGCTCCGGTGTTACTTTCAGGAAATCCGCAACTTCCTGTACGGTTCTGACGCCGGGTGTTTCAACCAGTTCAAGTGCCTTTTCTTCCTGAACATCAGGATCTTCGTCGCTGAGCATCATGTATTCAGCCTTTTCGTCACTTGCCGCATAGCCACAATCACAGTAAAGCAACGTTGACTCGCCTGTGTCTGCTAGGGCGTTGAATTCATGTGATTCATCTCCGCCTATTGCGCCAGTATCCGCTTCAACGACGAGATATTTAAGACCTATTCTTTCCATGATTCTGCCATATGCTTTATAGAAATCTTTATAGGCTTTATCTAAAGACTCCCAGTCTGTGTGAAAACTGTATGCATCTTTCATGAGAAATTCTCGTGCCCTTATCAAACCAAAGCGTGGCCTTATTTCATCCCTATATTTGTTGGCTATTTGAAATAGAGAAAGAGGAAACTGTCTATAAGATCTTAATTCATTCCTTACTATGCTTGTCAGTAACTCTTCATGTGTTGGACCGAGAGTAAAATCACGTTCATGACGATCCTTGAATTTCATCATTTCTGGACCATAATCGTCCCATCTTCCGGATTCGAACCACAGCTCCGCAGGCTGAATGATGGGCATGAGAATCTCCTGGCAACCGATAGCTGCCATTTCTTCACGGACGATTTGCTCCACTTTTTTTAATACCCTGAGTCCGAGCGGCAGATATGTATAGACTCCAGCTGCATTTTTCCTTACAAATCCTCCCCGGATTAAAAGTTTGATACTTACAAGATCGGCATCGGAAGGTGCTTCTTTTAGTGTAGGGGCATACAACTGTGAAAAACGCATATATTCGATTCTCCTTTCGTTACCAAAATAGACTATTTCGGTTGTGATTATAACATGTCCAGACATAGTTTTCCTGATTTGTTATAATCTAATTGAAGTTAACAAGTTGAATTAGTGAGGAGGGAAACAGAATGTCTATTTTTGATCTCAAAAAAGAAATTCAGGAATATGTTCAAAAGGTAAAAAATTCAGCTCATTATCTCGAAGAGAGATTTCCTGAGAATCCAAAGATAGGTATTATCCTTGGGTCCGGTTTGGGTGATATATCCAAAAGTCTCGAAGATCCCATTGCAGTGCCTTATTCTGAGATACCTGACTTTCCAGAATCAACAGCTCCCGGGCATAAAGGAGAACTGATTTTTGGTAAAATCAGTGATCAACCGGTTATCCTTATGAACGGAAGGTTCCATTATTATGAGGGTTATGATATGCGTACCGTGACTTTTCCGATACGTGTCATGCAGGAACTTGGCGTCCAGATTTTAGTGGTTACCAATGCTGCTGGTGGACTCGATCCCGATTTTGAAGTAGGTCATCCGATGATAATAAGGATCATATAAACTTCATGGGGAATAACCCGCTGATTGGCCCCAATATTGAAAAATGGGGGCCAAGATTCCCGGATATGAGTGAACCCTATGACAGAAAACTCAGCGAATTAGCCGTTCTTAGTGCTAAGGAGCTTGGTATCGGAGTATATCAGGGTGTTTACGTTGGTGTTTCCGGGCCGAGTTTCGAAACCCCGGCAGAGCTCAGGATGTTGAGACGCTTTGGAGCTGATGCTGTTGGAATGTCCACAGTTCCGGAGGTTATAGTAGCTAAACACGCGGGAATGCGTGTCCTGGGGATTTCTGCCATCACAGATAGAGCCGTTCCTGACGATTTGAAACCTCTTACAGCGGAAGAGGTTATAGAGGTTGCGAACAGAACGGGGAAACAGATTGCAGCAATTATCCTCAAAGTTATGCAGAAGATAAAAGAATCGAAGTGATTTCGAAGATAAAAAACGGGGAGACAGTTTGTCTCCCCATTTTTTATTTGGTGGGTGCGGCAGGGATTGAACCTACGACCTCTTCCTCGTCAAGGAAGCGCTCTCCCACTGAGCTACGCACCCTCCAACGATGTAAATTCTAACATCGACAATTGAAGTTGTCAAGCGTCAGCAACGCCAGAACTTTAGAAAGTGTACTTCGTTCCTTCCGGTGTATCCATGAGTTTTATTCCAAGTTCGTTGAGCCTATCTCGGATCTGATCAGCTTTCTCGTAGTTTTTATCCTTCTTGAATTCTGCGCGTATCTCTATCAGTAGTTTTACGAGACCATCGATGTTTGCACTTACCTCTTCGTCCTTTTCGAGTATTCCCAGAACGGGGCCGAATTCATTTCGGATAAGATGATAGATTTCCAGTTTTCTGTTTCTGTTTTTTGTCTCACCCATTTTATTGATCAGATCGAACATCAAGGCAACGGCTTTTGGGGTGTTAAAGTCGTCATCCAGTGCTTCGATAAAACGTTCTATTTGTTCCTTCACGAAAGGCGTCTTTTTTGAAAACAGTGGTTTGTCACCTTCGGATTTTTCGAAATCCCGGAGTATAGCGTTTACCCTTTTCACCGCTCTCAGGTTTTCAGCGAGCATCTCTTCAGAGTAGTCTATCGGCGAACGGTAGTGCTTGGAGAAGATAAACAATCTGATTGCGTCCTTTCCATATTTTTTGACGGCATCTTTTATCGTGATGAAATTTCCGAGAGATTTTGACATCTTGGAGCCCGCGAGTCTCATCATGCCGTTATGCATCCAGTACCTGGCGAAGGTCTTGCCATGTCGCGCTTCTGATTGAGCTTTTTCATTCTCATGGTGCGGGAATATCAGATCAGCTCCACCAGCATGGATGTCAAAGGTCTCGCCGAGGATGCATGTTGACATCACCGAGCACTCTATATGCCAGCCGGGCCTTCCGGGTCCCCAGGGGCTGTTCCAAAAAGGTTCCCCTTCTTTTGCGGCTTTCCACAATGCGAAATCTTCCGGGGATTTCTTCTTTTCACCCGGCTCGATTCTCGCACCTGCTATCATATCTTCGAGTTTCCTGTGAGATAGTTCTCCATAATTTTTGAATTCCGAGACATTAAAGTACACGTCGCCGTCTACAACGTAGGCAAAACCCTTATCGATCAGATCCTGTATGAATTCTATAATTTCATCTACGAAATGAGTCGTTCTCGGGTGGAAGTTTGCCGGCCTTATCCCCAGAGCCAGAGAATCCTTCCAGTACTGAACGATGTAACGCTCAGCGATTTCCAGCGCATCCACACCTTCCTCATTCGCTTTGATGATTATTTTGTCATCAATATCGGTGAAGTTTTGAGCAAGAATTACCCGGTATCCCCGGTACTCGAGATATCTCCTGAAGGCATCGAAGGTTATGGCGGGGCGGCTGTTCCCGAGATGCACAAAATTGTACACCGTGGGTCCGCAAACGTAGATCCTGACCTCTCCGGGGGTTATCGGGATGAATTCTTCCTTTTTTCCTGTGAGAGTGTTTGTTATCCTCAGCACAGATTACCCACCGCCCTATCTATTCTGTCTATCACTTTATTTCTTCCAAGCAGGTAGAGAATTTCAACGAGTTCAGGCCCTTCGTCCATACCTGTGAGAACCTTCCTGAAGGTGTGATAGAAAAGCTTCCTGTCTGGCTTAATCTCTTTTATCACATTTCTAATAACATCTACTACTATTTTATGGTCCCAACTGTCGAGCTCGTCGAGGCGTTCTTTGATTTTTTTAAGGGCAAGTGCGACTTGTTTTTCCTCCTCGGTTTTAATCGAGAGCTTCATGGTTTCAGGTCCTTTGAAGTAAACGGCTAGTTTTTCGGGAATTTCTTCAAGGGTTTCGACGCCTTTGCGTACAGAGTCCACGGCTTTTCTAAGCCATTTTATGTTCGCTCTTGCTTGTTCTTCCGTCATATACCCTTTCTTGACGATATATGGGATAGCCAGCTCAGTGACTCTTTCTATACTTGTCTGGCGTATGTAAACCCCGTTCATCCAGCGTGCCTTGGTAACGTCAAACACCGCAGGACTTGAATTCAAGCGTTCAAGTGAGAACTTTTCAATCATTTCGTTTTCGTCCATGATCTCTTTACCGTCCGGATGAGACCATCCAAGGAGAACAAGAAAGTTTACGAAAGCTTCAGGCAAGAACCCCTTTTCTCTGAATTCCTCGATGGAGGTATGTCCATGGCGTTTGCTCAGTTTTTTGTCCATCAGGCCCGAGAATGGTCGAAACGTGCGCGAAAGCAGGCGCTTCAACCTCAAAGGCTTCGTATATGGCGAGTTGCCTCAAGGTGTTTGAAAGATGGTCGTCGCCACGAATAACGTGTGTAATTTTCATCGTCATGTCGTCTACAACCACGGCGAAGTTATACGTTGGAAGGCCGTTTGACCTCAGTATAACGAAGTCACCTATCGACCCTTCTTTAAAAGCAACTTTCCCTTTTACGATGTCTATGAACACGAACTCCCTTCGTGGCATCTTGAAGAAGATCGCCGGTTGGAGGCCGCGCTCTTCCAGCTCTTTTCTCCTTTCAGGTGTATCAAATTGTTTAAACAATTCTTCAGAATAGTGAGGCGGCTTGCCTTGTGCAAGCAGTTCATCATGTATTTTTTCAATTTCTTCAGGGTAAGCGTATACTGGATAGGCCTTCCCTTCTTTGATAAGTCTGTCACAGTGTTCACGATAGATCTTCGTTCGCTCGCTCTGCCTGTAAGGGCCATAAGGGCCACCAACATCTGGACCTTCGTCCCAGGAAATTCCGAGCCAGAGGAGAGATTCCATCAGTTTCTCTTCAGATTCTTTTGTTGATCTTTCGATATCGGTGTCCTCTATCCTCAAAACGAATGTTCCACCGGTATGCCTTGCAAAGAGATAATTGAATAACGCCGTTCTTGCACCACCCACGTGCAAATATCCTGTGGGACTTGGCGCGAATCTTACTCTGATCATTGTATATCACCACCTATTTCTAATTCTATCAGCAAAGAGAATTCCGGCAATGGTTTTACCATCCCTTATCTTTCCTTCTAAAATGAGCTGAAGAACTTCTTCAAAAGGCATTTCGATGGCATCGATTATCTCGTCTTCATCCGGATTGGGTGCGGAGTTACGCTCTACTTCCGCCAGATAAAGATATATCCTTTCATCAGAGAACCCCGGGGAGGTGTATAACTGAGTCATAAGCGTTATTTTTTTTGGTGAGCAACCTGTTTCTTCCATTAATTCTCTTTTAGCGCATTCTAGGGGATCCTCACCCATTTCGAGTTTTCCAGCCGGAATTTCCAGCAGATCATCTTCAACGGGAAATCTGTACTGTTTAACCATCAATACCCTGTCTTCTAAAAGGGCTACAACAGCAACGGCACCCGGGTGTCTTACCACTTCGCGGAAGCTTTTTGAACCATTCTCTAACTCTACCTCGTGTTTTTCGAGTTTTACCACTTTTCCTTCGAAATATGTTTTAAAACCCAGAGATTTTTCCATAGATATCACTCATCCTCATTCAGTTTGAATTGTAAAGGTAGCAATTCTGAAACAGATGTTCTGATGATTTTCTCTTTTCCCACAAGAATTACATCGAAATCTCCGAACTCTGCCATAACCTGTCTGCAAGCCCCGCAGGGTGGCGTGGGGTCATCCTGTGAACCTATTATCGCGATGGCTTTGAATTTCCGTTTCCCGGAAGAAACAGCCGAGAAGATCGCGGAACGTTCAGCGCAGATCGTCAGGCCGAAAGAAGAATTCTCGATGTTTGTTCCGAGAAATATCTCGCCATCTTCTGTCAGCAGTGCTGCTCCAACGGCAAAGTTGGAATAAGGAGAATAGGACCTTTCTTTAGCCTTTGTTGCCATTTCTATCAGTTTTTTCTCCAGGTCTTTCTGCAACATTTTTCTTCCCCCGATCTACTATTAGTCTGATTTTTTCGATCTTCTTTTTTCCTGCGGCAAGGATTTCAAAAATGAAATCTCCGACCACAATACGTTCGCCAATTTCCGGGAACCTTTCAAGGATCTCAAGCAGGTATCCCCCGATGGTCTCATATTCTGTTTCCGGGAACTTTACGTCGAGTTCCCTTTCAAGGTCGTTGATGGGTGTCATGGCATCAACTATATAAACATTATCACCCACCTTTTTGATGGTAATTTCTTCGGCTTCGATATCGTATTCATCCAGGATTTCACCGGTGAGTTCTTCAAGAATGTCTTCCATTGTAACCAATCCAGCGGTTCCGCCGTATTCATCAACGACAATCGCAAGGTGTATTTTCTGTTCCTTAAATTCTTTCATAAGGTCGTCAACTTTCTTTGTCTCAGGGACGAAATATGGTTGTCGCATCATCTCTTTTACCGGAGTTTTTTCAAGGGTTTCTTTCTCGTCATTGGTATCGATGATGTACCTGAAAAGGTCTTTGGCATAACAAACGCCCACGATCCTGTCAATGTTTTCCCTATAAACAGGTATCCTCGAGTAGCCCTCATCCTCGACAACTTTCATTAGATCCATAAGAGATTCATTCTCTTCCATGCATACCATTTCAACCCTTGGTGTCATGATTTCCCTTACCGAAATATCCTTAAGCTCCAGCGAACGTTTCATCATCTGTCTTTCCTGATCTTGAAGGACACCTTCTTTGTGTCCAACATCAACAGCGGATATGATCTCATCTTCAGTGATAAAAGGCGTCTCTCGCATTGATTTTCCCCCGATTATGACTATGAAGAAATTCGATAGACTCACAAGAAGCCATATCACAGGTTTGAGTACGATCGTAATAAAGGAAATGAGACCTATAACACTATTAAATACTTTTTCTGTATTCTCCCTTGCGTATATCTTCGGTGTAATTTCTCCAAAAACGAGTATCAGGAAGGTCATTATACCTGTGACGACTGCAGCAGCAACACCCTCCGACGTTTCTGGTAACAACTTAAGAGCTAACAGTGTGGCCTCAGCTGAAGCAAGGATATTCACGAGATTGTTCATAACAAGGATTGCTGTCAGCATCTTGTTTGGTTGTTCGATGTACTTGTTTATCATTTCTTTTCTTGAGTCATCTTTTTCGTCTTCTGCGTACTTCCGCAATTTCAACTTGCTGACGGACATGAGGGCAGTCTCAGAACCGGAAAACACCCCAGAAAGAAACAGCAGGAAAATCAAAAAAATGAGATTAATGATAATAGATAAAGGATCACCACTACTGGCAGGTTCTTCCACTCTTGTTCCACCTCCAAAAAAATATCGGTTGTTTTTCAATAATGATAAATCATTCCACGGTTTATAGTTTCAGCTCTGTACAGCTGTTCAAGTAAGACAAGAAGGGCCATTTCGTGGGTGAAGGTCATTCGTGACAGCGATAATTTCTTCCAGTTTTGTGAAAGCACGTTATCACTGAACCCCAGAGGCCCTCCGATTATGAATATGAGCTTCCTCGTACCACTATTTTGCCACTTTTTTATAAAAGTTGCAAATTCCATAGAGCTCAGTTCTTCACCGCGCTCGTGAAGCACAACAACGTTCTTTTCATTTTGCAACGCTTTGAGGTAGCGTTCGCCTTCTTTTTTCTTTATTTGATCCCTGTTGGCCGATGTGCTGCCGGCTAGAGGGAAAGACGTTATTTTAATTTTATGATATGGTCTAATCCATTTTAGATATTGTTCCACACCTTCTAAAATGAATTTGGTTTTCACTTTACCCGTTAGATAGATTTCAAGATTCATGGAAAACCACTCTGCCTGATTTTATTACAGAAACAACAGTAATTCGTGAAAACATGTAAGGGATTTCAGTATAGGAATTTAGTCCCAATAAAACAATGTCAGCATCGTACCCTTCTTCTATCTTTCCTTTCCTGTTAGAAAGGTTCAGAATATGAGCGGCGTTTATGGTGTAAGCAGTGACAGCTTCTTCGATTTCCAAGCCACACCGGGTAACAGCCAGGTGCATGATCAAATAAGGATCGTATATATTGCACGAACCAGGGTTAAAATCAGAAGCCAGAGCAACAGCACTTCCCAGATCTATCATCTTTCTACCTCTGGCGAAACGTTCTTTCAGAAAGAAAGATGTTCCCGGAAGGATAACAGCTGTTGTTGCACTTTTAGAGATAGCCTCGAGGGTTTCGTCATCAGCGGATATGAGATGGTCTGCGGATACCGCTCTGAGTTCAACGGCGAGCTTACCAGCCCCGGAGGGTGCCAATTCATCGGCGTGCAATCTCAAGCGGAAACCCATGGCTTTAGCTCTTTCAAGGAATTCCCTCGATTCCTCGACTTCGAAAACTCCTTTTTCACAGAAAATATCTACCGTGTCAGTATATTCTCTCACATCCTTGAGCATGTTGGAAAGGTAATTTAGATACTCCTTCTTGTCTTCGAATTCTTCTGGTAAAGCATGTGCCCCAAGAAAGGTCGGGATAACGTCAACAAGTTGAACTTTGTTTAATAATTTCAATGCTTTCAATTGCTTTATTTCAGCTGTTTTTTCTAGCCCGTAACCGCTTTTCCCCTCAACGGTGGTAACTCCCAGCTTTAGCATCTCATTCAGTGCATATGCTCCTCTTAAAACAAGTTCTTTGAGTGAGGCCTTTCTTACTGCCTTAACAGTGGATAATATGCCACCTCCCGCCTGCATGATCTCCATGTAGCTTTTTCCGTGAAGCCGCATTATGAACTCATGAGCCCGGTTACCGGTAAATGGAATGTGGGTGTGGGGATCCACAAGTCCCGGAAGGGCGATTGCGCCATTAGCGTTTATTGTTCGCAGAGCCGGGGGGATTTCAGAACCAATATAAACGATTTTTCCATCTTTTATAGCTATATTCTTATTCTTTCGAATTGAGAGCTGCGACATATTTTTGCCGCAGACAGGTGGTTTGCCTTTTGGAGAAACTATTTCTGAAAGGTTTGTTATTGTGAGGTCAACCCTCACACTCATTCCTCCTCTACTATCTTCTGAAGAATCTTGTTTTCCAGTACGGTACTGGAATCAAATTTTTCCAGTCTGAGATAGAAATCAGCAACGGAACTCAGAGCATTCAGCGGGATGAGTCCCACAATTTCTGAACCAACGATGGGAACACCGTATCTTTCAGCTTCCAGTTTTATAACTTCAAAAACGCGGTGAATTGGTGTCTTTTTGAAGTTCGTAAGGTTCATGGACACTTGAACGATCTTTCTTTCCTCGAGTTTGAATCCCAGGGCTTTGACGTATCTGAACCCACCGCTTATATGTCTGACGGCCTTTGCTATTTTCTTCGCGACCTCGATATTGTCTGTTCCAAGATTTACGTTAAAAGCTATCAAGAACTCTCTACAACCGACAGCAACAACACCCGCGGAAGGGTGAACTTTGTCAGGACCAAAATCTGGTTTCCACTCTTTCATTTTTATTTTTTCAGAAAAGCCCTCGAATTCGCCCTTTCTTATGTTAGAAAGGTTTTCACGGGTGGGTGAGGTTGCGGATTGTTCGTATAGATAAACAGGTATATTGAGTTCATTGCCGATTCTCTCGCCGAGGATCCTGGATAAGCTAATACATTCATCTTTCGTGACATTCATTATGGGAACAAGCGGTATGACATCAGTTGCTCCCATTCTTGGGTGTTCGCCTGTGTGCTTTCTCAGGTCAATGAGCTCAGCTGCCTTTTTTGTCATCTTGAAAAGTGCTTCGAGCAATGGTTCAGGTTCTCCCACCAGTGTCACCACTGAACGATTGTGGTCAGGGTCGCTTGAATAATCGAGTATCCATACCCTTCTGATCTTACGGGCTTCGTTCACTATCCCTTCAATAACCTCTTTTCTTCTTCCTTCGCTGAAGTTAGGAACAGATTCTACGAGTTTCATTTCGCTACCTCCCCTCTTTATTCTTTTCAATTATAGCGCAAGTGGAGGAAAACTATGTCTTTGCAGTTTTTTCAGAAGCTCCGTATATCATGCCGAGCTGTGCTGAGAAGAAAAGGGCAGAACTGCCACCGTAGCTGATGAAGGGCAGGGGGATACCGGTGACCGGGAAAAGCCCGAGATTCATTCCGATGTTTTCGATAATGTGGAAGAGAATAATGGTTAAAAAGCCTGTAGATACGAGAGCCATGAATTCAGAATGGGTGTTTTTTGCTGTCTTCCATATTCTCCATATCAGAACGGTATAGAGTGCTATAAGCAAAACGGAACCCAAAAAACCAAATTGTTCCCCGACGGCTGAGAAAATGAAGTCTGTATGATTTTCAGGAACGAACCCGTACCTGCTCATATCACCCTGTAAGAACCCTTTTCCGGAGAATCCGCCGGAACCTATTGCCCTCATTGCCTGGATTGTATTGTAAGCGGCCTCCCTTGAATAAGCTGCTGGATTGAGAAAACTCAGTATTCGCTTCAACTGGTATTCTTTCAAGCCAAAGAATAGCACGAAGGGAGAAACCGCTATTATGATGATGAAAGAAGCGATCAGGAGCCTGTCAAATTTAGCACTAACAAAAGTAATAACGAACCACAACGCGAAAAGCATGAGGGCTGTACCAAAGTCCGGTTCGATAAAAACAAGAAAGGAAGCCGCAATGGTTGTAAAAAATCCGATTATTCCGATTTTCAGAGTCTGGTCCTTTGTATAAAGCCAGGCGAGAAACATAACGATAGATAATTTTGCGAGTTCTGAAGGTTGAAAGCTCGCGATTCCAAGATCCAGCCAGCGGTTTGCACCTGCGACGGGTGGTGTCAATAAAACAACGACGAGTAACCCAAAAGAAAGCAACAAAAGATAAACGGCGTTGTCTTCCCAGAATTTTCTTTTTATTCTGCTGAATAGGAAGAACACGCCGACGGATAGTATATCCCAGGAAAGTTGTCTGTAAAAGAGATAGGAGAATCTCCTCCCCCATGTTACGCTGTATAGAATGGTCAGCCCGAAAACTAAAATAATTATGTAGGACAGAAAGAGAATCACATCATGTTCTTTTTTCATTTAGCTTTTGCTCCAGGCGTTCAGTGAGTTTACAGAATGAACACACTTCTTGTGTTGTTGGATAACCGCACCTTGAACATTCGTTTAGTTTGACAGAATCTTCTTCGGCATTATCGAATATCCCTTTGTTTTTATAATAATCCATGAGGAACCGTTGTTTTGCGCCAGGTTGCGATAACTCGAGATCGTTCAGCAGTCTCTTGTATACGATAGAAGAAGCTCCCCTTGCGGAAGGACACTCCTCGAAGATGTATTCTATTCCTTTCATAATGGCAAAGGTGGCAACCTCCTTCTCCGTGACAAGAATCAATGGCTTTACCTTTGGAGTGAGTTTTTCATGAGTTTTTGGAAGTACAGGATATTGCTTTCCCAAATAACCGGTTTGCCAGTGAAGCAGGTTTCCGAGCAGTGTGGCTGCCTCGTCATCCAGATTATGCCCTGTGGCGATTACTTTATAATCGCCTTCGTGGGAGAATTTATTCATGATATAGCGTTTAACAAGACCGCAGACAGAGCAGGTTTTGCGACGCATCTTCCATGCCGCTTCAGGTGTGGAAAGTCCATGGAGGTATTTCCTGACATCTTCAATATGCAAGGTGAGGTTCCTTGATTTCGCGAAGCTTTTTGCTTTTTCTTTGGACGTTTCGGAATAACTTCCGATACCGAGATCTATATAGAGTCCCTCGGTTTGATATTCAAGTCTGTAAAGAACGTCCCAGAGAACAAGGCTGTCCTTGCCACCGGATACGGCGACAAGAATTTTAGAGGATTTATCGAACATCTTGAACATGTGTATAGCCTTTTTCACTCTTGAGAGAAAGAACTCTTCATAATGTTTCGCACATAGAGCTATATTAT
The DNA here is from genome assembly GCF_001639905.1 of Kosmotoga sp. DU53. Taxonomy (NCBI): domain Bacteria; kingdom Thermotogati; phylum Thermotogota; class Thermotogae; order Kosmotogales; family Kosmotogaceae; genus Kosmotoga; species Kosmotoga sp. DU53. The sequence continues at coordinate 32,476 of NZ_JGCK01000064.1, forward strand.
GTTGTTTGAGATGTATAATTGCCTGAGCTCCGCATTTCTTACATTTCATACCGTTCACAACCTTTCTGGAAGATGTTCCAGGGTTCTAAAGGGTAGTTTACCTTCTTCCCACGTTGTATAATTCTATCATCAGAAGGGTTATTATATTTTTTTCTCCGGTAAAGTCTTTTGTGAAAGGTCTGAATGTGAGGCGAGGTTTTGTGAGCGAAGAGATATCCTTTGTTGGTGCAGGTCGTTCCGGGTCAATGTTTGCTATTTTTTTCAAAGGACTTGGTTATCCCGTAAAATTCATTATCGATTGCATTCCTGAAAAAGCGGTTGAACTATCAAAAAGAGTACCGGGAGCCATTGCAGGTGGAATGGAATTATTGAAAGAGCTTTCCGGTGCAGTATTCATCTCTGTAAATGATGACGCTATTCGGGACGTTTTCCTCAGAATATGGGAGCAAAATACATCACCCGAATATTTCTTTCATTTCAGCGGTGCACACAGTAGCGCTCTTTTTGAGGAAGCCGCAAAGGCTGGAAAGGGTGTTGGGAGCCTGCATCCTAATATATCGATTTCTGATCCTGAAAAAGCCTTGAGACGTATTAGAAATGTGGACTGTATCATAGAAGGAAATGAAAAAGGCTTGAGATTTTTAACAAATTTTTTGCACAAAGCGAGTCTTTCAGTGTCAATTATTGGGAAGAAAGACAAGGTTCTTTACCATACGGCCGCGGTCTTTTCAGCCAATTTCACGCAGGTGCTGTTTGAAATCTCGAGGCGACTGTATGTTGAAGCGGGACTGCCTGATGAAACAGCGCGTAGAATAGTATCAAACTATGCGTCCGTAATTCTTGAAAGGATCAAAAGCGAGGATCTGATAGGTACTCTAACTGGCCCTGCGATCAGGAATGATGTAGAAACTATAAAAAAAGAAACTGAGGAATTGAAAAAACTATCACAGGATCTTTCGGAACTTTACGAACTTTTGAGCAAAACGATAATCAGTTTCAAGGGGAGGGGAAACCTTGAACATAAGGCAGATAATTAATTCAAAGGGCAAGCGAAAGCTTTCCATGGTGACAGCTTACAGTTACTTTCAGGCTAAGATGGCAGAAGAAGCCGGTATAGATATGATGCTTGTTGGAGATTCTTATGGTAATACTATACTCGGTTATGAAAATACCTTACCGGTGACAATGGAGGAGATGCTTATCGCCGTTTCGGCCGTGAGAAGGGGTGCGCCGAACACCTTTGTTATAGCGGATATGCCCTTTTTGTCTTACCAGGTTTCTGAAGAAAAGGCGATAGAAAACGCCGGGCGTTTTATTAAGGTTGGTGCAAACGCTGTGAAGCTTGAAGGCGGCGCCGAGGTTGCGGGGCTTGTGAAGAAACTGGTGGATTTTGGCATACCAGTGATGGGGCACCTTGGGTTGACACCCCAGCATGTTAACGTAATAGGCGGATATCGTGTGCAGGGAAAGACCGATAAAAGTGTTAAACGATTATTGGAAGGCGTCAAGCTATTGGAAGAAGCGGGAGTGTTTGCCATTGTTCTCGAGCTGGTTGTTGAGGGAATAGCAAAAAAGCTTACGGAAGAGACCAGCGTTCCTACGATAGGTATTGGTGCTGGTAGGTATTGTGACGGGCAGGTGCTTGTATGGCATGATCTGCTGGGAATCAATACGGAATTCTCGCCGAGATTCGTCAAGAGATACGCCAATCTGAGAAAGGACATCGTTGATGCCCTGAAGAAGTACAATGAAGAGGTGAAGAACGGGGAATTCCCGGGACCGGAAAATGTTTTTGAGAGTGGTGGTTTTGATGAATAACTGGGTGAACGTTGTTATAAAGATTGGATTGAGTCTGGCTGTTTTAGGCATATCCTTTTATATTCTCAAAAACGATTTTTAAGATTGTCTCCGCAGTTTCGGAAAAGAGAGGGACTCCATTAAAGGCACCCAATACTGTTCGATTGATACTCAATATAGTTTTCTTTCTCATAGCCGCGATGATAATCCTTTCTCTCATCTTTGAAGATCTCGTACCAATAATTACGGGAATAGGTGTTAGCGGGATCATTGTTGGGTTTGCCCTTCAGCAACCGCTGGAAAACCTTGCTTCGGGGCTCTTCCTTCTGGTTGGCCGTACGATAAAGGAAGGCGACGTTGTAAAAGTCGGGGATGATGTTGGCATAGTTGAGCAGGTCAATATAAACCACACCCACATCAGAACATTCGATGGAAAGAAGGTTCTGATACCAAATAAGATCGTCTGGACCAATCCAATCGTTCATTACTGGCCCGGAAATATTCGGCGTATGGAGATGACTGTGGCTCTTCCTTACGAGACGGATATAGGTCTTGCGTTGAAACTCCTGCAGGAGGTCCTCGATGAGGAGGAAATGATAGTGCAAACGGGTGTTTCTAACTTTGTCGTTTTCGATGGATTCAAGTCTTCCAGTATTGATTTCAGGCTTTATTTCTGGTTTGAAAGGAAAAACTACTTTGATGTTCAAAATGCTGTTGCAGAAAGAATTTATAGCAAGTTGAAAGAAAAAGGAATATCCATCCCCTTCCCCCAACTCGATGTGCATGTGAAGGAATTTCCGGAAATGACCCCAAGGGGTTGATGAAATGAAAGTAGGAGAGAAACTGATATCTTTTTCAGTACTTGAATCCACCAACAAATATGCCATTTCGAACATAGATAAGCTGCCGTCCGGAAGTGTTGTTTGGGCTCTGGAACAAACGGGTGGATACGGGAGATTCAAGAGACGATGGATTTCCCCAAAAGGGGGACTGTGGTTCTCGGTAGTGTTCAAACCACGCTTGTTAAGGGATCCAAATCTCTACACCAAAGTCATCTCAGTTGCCGTTGTCGAGACCCTTCAGAGAATCGGCTGCCCGGCAAAAATAAAGTGGCCAAATGATATTGTTGTTTCCGACAGAAAGCTGGCAGGAAGTTTAACAGAAGTGATTTTCAAAGGCACCAGAATTGCCGGTATCGTTGCGGGGATCGGTCTAAACGTGAACAATGATCTGCCCGAAGAATTGAAAGAAACGGGTATTTCCTTGAAAGATGTTATAGGAAAGGAAATGGATGTATCTTTGTTGCTGGCTATTTTGTTGAAAAAAATTGATGCTTTGAGGAGCCGATATGTAATGAAAAAAAAGAGCGGCTATCTAACGAGAAGATGGAAGAAATATCTGGCATATCGCGAAGGTGACGTAGTTGCTGTTAGTCTCAATTCCGGAATGAAGATAAAGGGAACGATATTGAAAATAGCCTCAGACTATATGACAATTATGGACGAGCGTGGAGACGTTCATAAAATAAGGTCAGGAGAATTCATCTCCTGACCTCTTCGATGATTTCTGCACTGAAATCCTCGGTAACTTTCAACGATATAACTCTATTTGAAAAAATAACTTTTAGCTCGTCTCCGGGCTTCAGGGCTACTCCGGGTTTGGTTGTGTGGCCGTTTTTAAGAACGTAGCCTTTTTCAACCGCTTGCTTGGCAAGGGTTCTTCTTTTTATGATTCTGTTCTTTTTAAGAAAAAGATCTACCCTCATAGAGACCACCTCAGTATACGCTTGACTATCTTCGGAGAAGATGGTATAATTTTTTTACGAGATGTTCCTTGCCCCCATCCGCTCTCCGCTCAGCCTGTTGGGGGCTTTTTTTACTACTTAATAACCATTAGTCCTTCAATCCGGGTGTTTACATCTGAATACCATGCCGCTGACATTATTCCACTTTGTATTTCCGTACCGAAGAGTGCTGAAAGTATATAGCCTGTATCCATAAAGAAGGTTAAAAACCTATCTTTTGCCATAAGTTTCAAAAAACTTTGATACAGAGAACTTTGTGTGTAAGGCGTTGAATTGTCAAGAGCAGAATAGGCTTCAGACTTATCGAGATTTGAGGTATAAAGCCATCTGTTGTTTTTCCATATGAACACATTTTTATCGGTCTTCAGCACGTCCTCATTGATAGTGACATCCACTTCTTTGGCAGATAGCGCGTTTTTAACTTCTTCGAGAGTTCCCATATATCCGATGCGGCTTATGGTTTTAACGGGGAGAGTAGGGGCGGTGTTAGCGTTTCCATTTGATTGTTGGGCAGCGAAGAGGTTGTTAAATAGTTCTTCCATGGGGAGATCTATATCAACGAGGATTGTGCCGGTTAAATTCCTGGAAATGCTTTTCAGGATATCCTGTGAGATGCCCAATTTTTCGGACATGAGAGAGAAATTCAATTGTGTGGATAAAAGTTCTTCAGCTTCCGGAAGGTCATTTGCACGGAACATGAATCCAGCAAGAGGTAGATGTGGTAGCTCTTCCAGATCGTTTATTGACATTCCTGAGAAGAGCGTCTTGACTTGTTCTTTCGCTTTATCGGATAGAGGTATTGTGTAGCCCTGGCCTAATAGGAGGTTGTCACTGTATCTGAAGGACATTCTTGAAAGGATGTCGGTGTTGCGCATATATAAATAAGAAATGCCGGGTTCGAGATCACCAGTCAATGCATCAACGGAAATGCCTTTTTTCAAATTGGCATATTCGGTAACATTACCAATAAACAGATAGTTCGAGTCGACCAGTATTTCAAATTCAAAGGGTAAAAAGAAATCGAGCACCTTTTTTAGAGCGGAAGCAACACTTTTGGGATTATTTATAGGGCCAAGAATTATTATCATTTTGTATTCATTTTCGGAGGTAGCCCATGAAGCAATTGCCAGGTCACCGGACAACGCTGCATACACCGATGAAGGATCAACACCATTGTTGTAAGCAACCAGTTCTATCTGCTGACTTATTGTCTGTTCCAGAGCCAGCTGGTTGAGCAAGCTGTCGCCAAGAGTCAGCTTTTTGAATTGCGCGTACGAACCTGGTAGGTTTTCTACCACTATTATCATCTGAGAATCTGATGGTAGCATTGGTGCGAGTTCCAAAATGCCAGCAAAAGAAGCAACGATTACAAGCAGGAACGAAACCAGGAAAATAGTTTTCCTCACAAAAACACCCCCAGTCTATTGATCATAACCACTGTTCTCATATTTTCGACAGGTTGATACCTAAAATCGTTCGATGGGTGTTGTTTTCAATAGTCAACACGCCTTTTAAGACGCCTTTCCAGATCACGCTTCGCTATATCTTCACGTTTGTCGTAAAGCCGTTTTCCTTTTGCCAGGGCAATCTCCACTTTCGCGATACCTTTGTCGTTGAAGTATATTTTTGTAGGTATCAGTGTCAATCCACGTTCTTTGACTTTTTGAGCGATTCGAAGCAACTCCCTTTTATGCATAAGAAGTTTCCTTTTCCTTAAAGGATCGTGGTTCCAGTGTGTTCCATGACTATACTGGCTAATGTTTGCGTTTATTAGAAAGAGCTCTCCGTCCTCAAACTTGCAGAAAGCTTCCGATATGGAAGCTGAACCATTTCTTAAGGATTTAACCTCGGTTCCCAGTAGCTGTATACCTGCTTCATAGGTCTCGAGAATATGGTACTGAAAGCGTGCTTTTTTGTTTGTAGCGACGATTTTCATATGATCAGCCCCTTAAATGTTGTCTTTCTTTGTTTCTCGCTTGATTCTGAGCATCTCGTCACGTAACATCGCTGCATCCTCATAACGTAGTTCACTTGAGGCCCTCCACATCTCTTCTTCCAGTAGTGCAAGGTATTCTTCAGCTTCAAGATCCTCTTTCAACGCAAGAATGCCATCAAGGTAGGTGTTTTTGGCGATTTCTATCTTTTCTTCGTTGTCAGCAAACTCTTCAAAAATATTTTCGTACAGGGGTTTAACGATACTCTCAGGTTTTATGTCATGTTCTATATTATACATGAGTTGTTTCATTCTTCTCCGATTAGTCTCTTCGATGGCACGTTTCATGGAATTTGTTATCCTGTCAGCATACAGCAGGACCTTCCCGTTGATATTTCTTGCTGCCCTTCCTATGGTTTGAATTAAGGTCGTTTCTGAGCGCAGAAAACCTTCTTTATCCGCATCCATTATAGCAACAAGGGAGACCTCAGGTAGGTCGAGCCCTTCCCTGAGCAGGTTTACGCCGACAACCACATCAACGCTGCCTTCCCTTAGTTTTTTCAGTACCTCAACCCTTTCAACCGTATCGAGTTCTGAATGCAGGTATTCAGCTCTTATACCGAGTTCGTTGAGGTAAGCACTGAACATCTCGGCAGCCTTTTTTGTCAGTACCGTAACAAGTGCCCGTTCACCTCTTTCTATTACCTTTTGTACTTCTTCTATGAAATCATCTACCTGATTTTGAGTAGGTTTGACAACCACCTCCGGGTCGATCAAACCGGTTGGTCTTATGAGCTGCTCAACAATCTGAGTGGAAACACTCAGTTCGTAATCTCCCGGAGTGGCTGACACAAAAATTATCTGTCCAACACTTTCTAAGAACTCCTCAAATGTGAGAGGTCTGTTATCAAAAGCTGACGGAAGGCGGAATCCGTATTCCACAAGGTTCTTCTTTCGAGAATGGTCACCATGATACATAGCTCTGATTTGTGGAACGGTTATATGTGATTCATCCAGGAATACGATCATTTCGCTCTTATCAAAATAGTCTAAAATTGTGTAGGGTGGTTCACCGGGTTTTCTTCCATCGAAATACCGCGAATAGTTTTCGATGCCAGAGCAGTAACCGAGGGTTGTTAGCATTTCAAGATCGTACAGGGTTCTTTGTTTTAAACGCTGTGCTTCAAGATATTTGCCGTTCTTCTCCAGTTCTTTCGCACGTAATTCCAGATCTCTTTCGATCTCCTTGACCGCATGCTTTATCTTTTCTTCGGTGGTGACGAATTCTTTGGCAGGGTATATGATAATCCTATCAAACTCCTCGAGAGTTTTCCTGTTCATTGGATCGAAGGAAATAATTCGCTCGATTTCATCATCGAAGAAATATATTCTTATACCATAGTCTTCATAAGGAGGGAAGATCTCAACAACATCACCCCGGAGGTGAAAAACACCTCCACTTGAGATGTCTTCAGATCGTGAGTACTGTATACTTGCTAGTTTTAAGGCAAGTTCATTTCTGGGAATCCTCTGACCTATTTCCAGTGATATGTTCAGCTCCTGGAAATCCCTGGGGTCTCCACTGGCGTAAATAGCGGAGACACTGGCAACAACAACGACATCTTTGCGTGTCAGCACGGATTTCAGTGCGGAGATTCTCATTCTTGCCAACAAATCATTTATATCTGCATCTTTTTCGATATAAAGGTCTTTGGTAGGAATATAGGCTTCTGGCTGATAGTAGTCATAGTAACTGATAAAGAGTTCAACCCTGTTCTCAGGGAAAAAGCTCCTGAACTCCCTGTAAAGCTGAGCTACCAGTGCCTTATTGGGGGAGATAACCAAAGCCGGTTGCTGAACCCGTTCTATAATACTGGCCATGGTAAAGGTTTTACCTGAACCCGTGACTCCAAGGAGAGTTTGAAACCTGTCTCCTCGCCTTAAACCTTCCACCAACCTGGTTATCGCCTCGGGTTGATCCCCCCTTGGTTCAAAGGGAGCTTTCAGGTTGAACCTCATAAGTCTACTCCACCCCTATAGAGTTGTAGCGGGACATGACTTTCTTAAAATCCGCAGCGAACATCTCTTGAGCGGCTGATATCGCGAGATCAAGAACTTTCCACAATACCTTTAATTCGGAATCTGTAAATTCCCCGAGAACATAGGAAACCATGTCAATGTCATCAGGCTTGGGACCGATTCCAATCCTGATTCTGGAAAATTCCTGGGTTCCAAGAGAAGATATGATTGATTTTACCCCGTTGTGTCCCCCGTCACTTCCGCGTTCCCTGATCCTCAGGCGGCCGAGTGGTATCCAGACATCATCATAAATTACGATAAGCCTGTCGTTCTGAGACAATCCAAAATCGCGGATTAGATCCCTTACGGCGATCCCGCTGTTGTTCATATAGGTGAGAGGCTTGACAGCGATTGCAGGTGATTGTGACTTTAATTTGAAAGCTTCATAGGTTTCTGCTCTGTAACTACTTCCAATTTGAAATTTCTTCAGTAACTCGTCCACGAAGAGAAAGCCCACGTTATGCCGTGTGAGAACATAACGTGGGCCAGGATTACCCAGTCCAATAAAGACCAGCATTTATTCCTCTTCTTCCTCTTTCTTTCCCTTTTCAATGACTTCAGGTTCCGCTTCCTCTTCCTTCTCGGCAGCGGTTCCCTCTGCCAGCATAGAGCGTGGTACTTCGATAACAACGACAGGCTCTTCAGGATCAGCGAGTACCTTCATACCCTCTGGGAGTGGAATGTCTTTGACCCTTAAAACGTCTCCAAGATCAAGGTGCTCTATATTAACCTCAAGAGCTTCTACTATAGTACTTGGGAGTGTTTCAACGGGCAAATGGGTGATTATGTGCTCAAGAATACCACCCTTTTCGACACCCTTTGCTTTACCGATGAAATGGATAGGTATGTGGATTTCCATTTTGTGCCCTTTTGCGGGGATATAGAAATCCATGTGGATGATTGCATCGCTTACTCTGTCACGCTGCACAGCTTTCAGGAATCCGTGGTATTCTTTTTTTTCACCGTTTTCCTCGATCTCGAAAACGATGGGGGTCGTTTCAACGATGTGGTTGATATGTCTCATAACCTCAACTTTGTCCACAGAAATCGGGAAAGACTCTACATCAGGTCCGTAGACAACAGCAGGAATCTTACCGTTCTTCAAAAGGTCCTTTGCTTTGACAGAAGTATCACGCTTTTCTGCAGGTAACCTTACTTCGTGCATCTGAATCCCTCCTCTATCTGAACAAAATACTTACTGAAAGATTCTTTCTTACTCTCATTAACGCTTCACCAAGCAAACCAGCGATAGAAACCACTTCAAACTTTTCAGGGAGTTCGGGATGGTGAATGGTATCGCTTATAAAAACCTTTTCAATGGGTGAATCTGAGATTAACTGCTTTGCTTTTCCTGATAAAACGGCGTGTGTAGCACACGCATAAACCTTGTTTGCGCCTTTATTTTTTATCATTTTCGCCGCTTCCACCAACGAGCGACCGGTGTCTATTATATCATCAAAGATTACAGCTGTCCTGTTTTCCACCTCACCAATTACGTGAACGATTTCTGCGATGTTGTCCTTTGGTCTTCTTTTGTCCAATATTGCAAGAGGAACACCAAGCCTTTCAGCGAATTTGCTTGCGCGTTTTACTCCACCGATATCAGGAGAAACCACGACTAAGTTATTTTTGGAGATATCCGTTTTTTCTTCGAGGTGTCTTTTGAAGATCGGGAACCCCCATAGATTATCCACGGGAATGTCGAAAAAACCCTGTATTTGCTCGGCGTGCAGATCGATGGTCATTATTCTTGAAGCCCCGGAAATGGTGAGAAGGTTTGCTACAAGCTTCGCTGTTATAGGATCCCGTCCCCTTGCTTTTCTATCCTGGCGCGCATAACCATAATAAGGGATCACAGCTGTAATGCTTTTTGCGGAAGCCCTTCTCAACGCATCCATCATTACGAGGAGTTCCATCAGATTTTCGTTTACCGGAGGGCAGGTTGGCTGGATAATAAAAATGTCGTGACCTCTAACCGTTTCATCTACCCTTATGTTAATTTCCCCGTCAGCAAATCTCTCAACTTCACATTTTCCGAGGTCTATTCCTATATATTTCGCAATTTTCTCCGCAAGCTGCCGGTTTGAGGAACCGGAAAAAACCTTCATTTCATTTGGCTGAAAAGGCATAATTATTCCCCTTTCTCCTTGTTTTTATATCTACCTTCTTTGATTACCTGCCTTCCTCTTCCAAGGGCTAGAGAATATGGTGGAACATCATCGGTAATAACCGAACCAGCACCAACAACTGAACCCTCGCCGATTTTTACCGGGGCGACAAGAGAACAGTTACTTCCTATGAAAGAGTTATTTTCAATGATGGTCTGATGTTTGCGAACACCATCATAGTTGCAGGTTATCGTTCCAGCACCAATATTTACATCTTCTCCGATTGTAGCGTCTCCAAGATATGTGAGGTGCTGTGCTTTACTATTGCGACCTATGGTAGATTTCTTGACTTCAACAAAATTTCCTATCTTCGTGTTTTCCAGAAGCGTTGTTCCGGGTCTCAATCTTGAAAAAGGTCCTACCCGTGCTCCTGATTTTATGATAGCCTGTTCCACCTCAGACCTTATGATTGAGACGCTGTCATCGATGCTTGAATCGATGATCCTGGTCATTGGTCCAATGAGGCAATTATTACCTATTTTTGTTTTCCCGAGTATGAAGGTCATGGGTTCAATAACCGTATCCTGTCCAATCTCAACATCAGGTGAAATATATGTTGTGTCGGGATCCACAATTGTTATGCCGTTTAGCATCAACCTCTCATTTATCTTTTTTTGCGCTATCTTTTGGATCTCAGCGAGTTGTACCCGGTTGTTAACACCAAGGACCTCCGTTGGGTCTTCGATCACATGTGCCGTGGCTTTTTCAGCCAGGGCAACTGTATCAGTTAGATAGTATTCTTTTTGGTTGTTGTTATTGTTAATTTTCTTCAACGCGTCTTTTAAAAAGTCACTTTTGAAAACGTAAATACCGCTGTTTATTTCTTTGATTCTCTTTATTTCCTCAGAAGCGTCTTTTTCTTCTATGATTCTGAGCTTACCATTTTCCCTCACTATTCTTCCGTATCCTGTTGGGTCCTCTTGAAAGGTACTTGCGACGACAACGTCGTAATCTTTTTCGCGCCTTATTTTATATAGGTTTATGAGGGTTTCAGGGGATATTAACGGTGCGTCACCCGTGAGTACTATGACCTCATCATCCATGACAGCATCTTGGGCTACCATGACAGCGTGTCCGGTTCCAAGCTGTTTTACCTGTCTTACGGTCTTAACATCCTCAGGTAACAGTGCTTCGACGATCTCGGCTTTATATCCTGTAACTACTATAATGTTTTCTATTCCTGCTTTTTTGACCGCTCTCAGAACCCAATTTATCATTGGTAAACCGAGAATGGAGTGTACCACCTTCGGGATTTCGGATTTCATCCTTTTTCCAAGTCCTGCCGCTAAAATAATTGCGGTCATCTCACATCCCCCCTATTAACAGTATAATTCAAATGATAAATCAGCGGAAGCAGATGTTTTACCGGGTCTTATTTAGTTTTCTCAGAGCTTTCCTTACCAATTCCTGGGTATTTTCTACCGTTTGCTCTTTCAGGACCTCGTTTACAGCCAATTTGGCGCTTGTCATATCGAATCCCAGAGCGGTCAGCGCGCCGACCGCGTCTTCAGAAACGTCACTCAGTTCTTTCGGGAACTCTACCGCATAGTCTTTTACGAGATCGTAAAGTTCACTAACCAGCCTTTCGGCGGTTTTTTTACCTAATCCTGGCAATCTGGAAAGCCCGGAAATGTCTTTTGACGCTATCATCTTCTGAAGCATTTCCGGAGAAGTTGCAGAGAGAATTTTCAAAGCCATTTTTGGGCCTATTCTTATTCGCTTTTAACAGCATTAAAAAGACGTTATATTCCGCACGGTCTTTGAAGCCGTATATTTCAGGGGCCCTGTCGGCTGAGAAAGAAAGGTACGTCAAAAGATGAACCTTTGCCGACAGTGAAAGTTCCTTTATTGTATTGGTCGAACACAGAATGTTCAGATAGAACTGTCCTGCCTTCAGTGTGACCTCGTTTCCGGATATCTCTGTTATTTCTCCTTCAACGCCTTTTATCAATATCTCCAACTCCCTCAACGATTAGATTTCTAAGATAACTCACCAGATACAGAGAACCCGTGATGAGTAAAGTATTTTGTGTGCTGTTGAAAAATTTTTCAAAGGCTCTATCCGGTTCCGTTATAAACTCAACATTACCGTGGTACACTTTCCATATTTCCCGCACCCGCTCGGGATTTATGCTTCTGTGACTCGGAACCTTTGTTACGACAACTTTCCCGGAGATAGGTGCAAGAATTGAAATCACGCTTTCGTAGTCTTTGTCATCGAGACTTCCGAAAATTATATCGAGCTTTTGACCGGGGAAGTAAATCTCAAGACTGTTCCGTAGAGCATAAGCACCGTCGATATTATGAGCACCATCAAGGATTATTTTCCTGTTTTTATGGGTTAAAACCTCAAACCTTCCGGGCCAGCTTGTTTTTTTGAGGCTGTCTCGCAGTTTGGCATTATCGATCTTCTTTTTCAATCCATTAAAAGCGATCTCTAAGGTTTTCATAGCTACCGCCAGGTTTCTTGCCTGATGGGTACCGTTCAAAGAGAGGACCAGGTTGGGGTACGTTTCCTCTCCAGAATAATTGTACACGTTTTCATTGATTTTTAATTCCTTCGTCTCAACCTGAAAATCTTTCCATAGAAAGTATGAAGGAGCGTTCTTTTCACCGGCTTTTTCTTCGATTGTATATCGAATGGAAGGACGTGTTACACCTGAAACAACCGGAACACCTTCTTTGATGATCCCGGCTTTTTCAATAGCAATTTTTTCTTCGTTCTTCCCCAGTATGTTTTTGTGATCCAGAGAAACAGTTGTTATGACTGAAACAAGAGGTTTCTTAATGATATTGGTTGCATCGTATCTACCGCCTAAGCCAACTTCGATGACGGCAACATCCACCTTTTTCTTTCTGAAAAAGTGGAAGGCCATGGCGGTTACAACCTCAAAGAAACTCGGGGCATATTCTGGCCCTTTTTTATCCATCGTTTCAATTGCTGGCAGAATTTCTTTCAGGGTTTCACATACCTCTTCTTCTGTTATGTACCTGTTGTCTAATTGAATTCGCTCCCTGAAGGAAACGATATGCGGTGATATATTCATACCAACGTGTAATCCATGGGCTTCGAGAACCCCTTTGAGTATCGTTGCTACACTTCCTTTCCCGTTTGTACCTGTTATGTGTATGGTAGGATAGCTTTCTTGAGGGTTCCCCAGGCGTTCCATCAATTCTTCAATACGAAAGAGACCGTACTTGATTTTTCCGTACGGTCTCGAAGAATAAAGGTACTCCAGAGCTTCTCTGTATTCCATAACAGTCACTTCAAATCATCTATAATTTTTTTGAGCCTATCACAATTGCTTTTGGCAGCTTTCAGTTTTTCTTTTGTTTCCTCAACAACCTCTTCCGGAGCTCTTTCGACGAAATTCCTATTTGCAAGTTTTTTCTCGAGCCTTTCCAATTCTTTCTCTTCTTTTGCCAATTTTGCTTCAAGCCTTTTCAATTCAGCTTCGAGGTCAATCTCAACAAGCTCCACATAGACGTGCAAATTATCATCGCTGTATGCAGTTGCGCTTCCAGCGACCTTTTCTGCTTTATGTTCCAATTCATGGGAATTTGATAGATTGGATATGATGTTACAGGAACGTTTGGAAAGTTCCGTGCCTATGTAATAAATCTTTACCTTCGTGGACGGCGGGATATTCATTTCGGCTTTGACGTTTCTTATTCCTCTGACTATACTCATGATTCTTCCAAACTCTTCCTCGGCGGGGGAATTAATCAAAGAATCATCCACAGCCGGCCAGTCACTGATAATTATGGCTTCGCCGCCAACTGGAAGCTTCTGCCACAATTCTTCTGTGATAAAGGGCATGAATGGATGCAGGAGCCTCAGGGATTGATCCAAAACCTTTACAAGAACATTTTGTGCGACATGCTTTGTCATTCCGTTTTCACGGAGTCTCGGCTTGACAGTTTCGATGTACCAGTCGCAGAACTCATTCCAGAAGAAAGAGTATATAGCTTTAGCGGCTATGTTGAAATCGTAATTCTCCATTGCATCTGTGACCTGTTCAATGGTTCTTTGAAGCCTGGAGAGAATCCAGCGATCTTCGAGTTCAAGGGTTTCCTCTGTAAGTTCTATCGGTACGTAATTATCAAGGTTCATTATTGCGAATCTTGAGGCGTTCCAGATTTTATTGGCAAAGCGCTTATAAGTGTCAAAAAACCTTGGATCGAGTTTGATATCCCTTCCCTGGGCTGCTAACATGGACAAAGTGAATCTCATTGGATCCGCTCCATATTCCTCGATAACATCAAGTGGGTCTATACCATTTCCAAGGGATTTTGACATTTTTCTACCGTGTTTGTCCCTGACTAGTTGATGTATGTAAACGTCGGAGAAAGGCTTTTCTCCGGTGAAGTGGTAGCCTGCCATTATCATTCTGGCTACCCAGAAGAATATGATATCAAACCCCGTGACGAGAACAGATGTTGGGTAAAAGGTTTTGAGATCTTCGGTTTCTCCCGGCCATCCGAGGGTCGTGAAGGGCCATAATTGCGAACTGAACCACGTGTCGAGAACGTCTTCATCCTGTCTTAAGGATTTTGAACCACATTTAGGACAGCTTGTCGGATCATCTTCTTCGACGATTATCTCGCCGCAATCATTACAGTACCAGACAGGTATCCTGTGTCCCCACCACAACTGCCTTGAAATACACCAATCTCTGATTTCGTTCATCCAGTTCAGGTAAACCTTCTTCCAGCGTTCTGGGAAGAAAACGACTTCGCCGTCTTCAACGGCTTTTTTTGCCCTTTCAGCGAGGGGACCGATTTTGACGTACCACTGGTCAGACAGAGAAGGTTCAACAACTGTATGGCAGCGGTAACATTTGCCGACGGCATGAGTCATTGATTCGATCTTTTCAAGATACCCTTGTTCTTCAAGATCTTTTACGATAGCCTTCCTTGCTTCATATCTGTCCATTCCAGCATATTTTCCGCCATTTTCGTTTATCTTAGCGTCTTTATCAATTACCTCAACTATATCGAGTTTGTGTCTCAAACCTATTTGAAAATCGTTGGGGTCATGAGCGGGAGTAACCTTCAAACACCCGGTACCGAAAGAAGGATCCACATAATGATCGGCTATTACCGGTAATTCTCTTCCTACGAGAGGTAAAATCACGGTCTTCCCGACAAGGTCCTTATAGCGTTCATCTGAAGGATGTACCGCAACGGCGGTATCTGCAAGCATCGTTTCAGGTCTTGTGGTTGCAATGATCACGTAACTTTCTTCGTCTTTCAGGGGATATCTGATGTAATAAAATGCACCTTTCTCGTCTTCATGTTCCACTTCTTCATCCGAGAGGACTGTTTTGCAGCGTGGACACCAATTAACGATGTATTTTCCTCTGTAGATGAGCCCTTCTTTATAAAGGGTAACAAAGGCCTTACGAACAGCCTTACTCAAACCTTCGTCCAGGGTGAATCTCTCTCTTGACCAGTCGCACGATGCACCAATCGCCTTTATTTGAGTAACAATTCGTTTTCTGTACGTATTTACCCAGTCCCAGACTTCTTCGAGAAATTTCTCTCTTCCAAGTTCCTCTCTATTGATTCCTTTCGAAGCGAGGGAACGCTCAACAGCATTCTGTGTAGCTATTCCCGCATGGTCTTCACCCGGGACCCATAACGTATTAAAACCTCTCATCCTTTTATACCTGATTAAAATATCTTGCAGGGTGAGATTAAGGGCATGACCCATGTGGATGCTACCAGTTATATTTGGTGGTGGAATAACGATTGTGAATGAGTCACCTTTTCCCTTTGGTTTGAAGTAACCTTTTTCCAGCCAGTAGTTATACCATTTTTTTTCAAGGTCAGAGGGGTTATATCGTGTGCCGAGTTTCTCCATTGTTTCCCTCCTTATGTGGTTTTGCAATGATTATATCATGTGAAAAAGCCTCATACTTGACTTAAAAATAAAACATTTCAAAAAAACAACGGTGCCGTCCAGGCACCGTTGTTTTAATGGAAGAAACTTAATCGTCTTTTAGAGATTCTTTCACAGCGGTTAGAGCTACTTCCAGTTGCTTGTCATCTGGCTCTTTTGTTGTTATTCTTTGGAATAACAAACCAGGAGCTGCAAGAATTTTACCAAAGGGGGTTTTGATTATTTTTGCTGTCAACCTTTGAAATTCATAGGTTAACGAAGCCACAATGGGAATGAAAATAATCCTCGTTATAAATTTTCCGAGAAAATTCAACTCTACAAAAGCTCCAAGAATGGCGAACACAATGATGGCGAAAAAGAGTGTTAAAATCAGAAAACTCGTTCCACACCTTGGATGCAGCGTTGAATACTTGCGCGCGTTTTCGACGGTTAATTCCTCATTGTTTTCGTAGGTGTAAACCGCCTTATGTTCGGCACCATGATATTGAAAGACTCTCTGAACGTCTTTGAACAACGAAATAACCCAGACATAGGCGATGAAAAATGCTCCTCTTATGAGTCCCTCTACCAGGGCAAAAATTCCAGCGTTACTTTTGGGGACAAGCAGTTGAGCCAGCAACAAAGGCCCCAGTGCAAACATACCTATAGCCATGACAAAGGCTATGATGAATGTCACAACGAAATCCTTTTTAGTCAATTCACCTTCTCCACTTATCTCAGCGGATATTCCAAGAGCTTTGGTGCCTATGTACAGGGCTTCGTAAAGAACAATTATTCCTCTGAGAAACCAGATAGAAAAGAGGGACCGGTTCTTAACGGCCCCCTCAATACTTTTTGTAACGATATTTCCATCAGGGTCACGAACAGACACAACCGTTCTCTTACCTTTTATCATCACACCTTCAATAACGGCCTGTCCACCAACGTTAAGTTTTTTCATCTTTCCTCCTTGCTTTGTAAATAGCGAATCATTCCTTATTCGACAAAAGATGTGTTTAGTTTTAACGGCCGTATAATCCTAAACCTTGTAAACACAACGCTCCGCAATTTCCACAACAACCCGGCGGCTTATATGCCGCTAATGATTTAGTCCAAACTACACACACCTTTTTCAATGAACGGAGCTTGTTTTTCCCTCTATGTATTCGGGAACAGTGGCTATCTTTCATCAATATTATTATTCGCCTGTTTTTTCAGCCTCGTCTTTTTTTGCGACCACCCTCAAAGTAATTCCTGTTCTCATTTCGTCACCAATCTGGATTTCTACAAATCCAGGGATCATAAAGACTTCCGTACCCTTCTCACTTAGAAATCTGGAAGCGATTGCCACCGCTTTGACTGCCTGATTAACAGCACCTGCACCGATGGCCTGAAGTTCGACCTGATCGTCTTTCGAAAGAACACCAGCAATAGCACCAGCAACTTTGTTGGGATTTGATTTAGAACTGACTTTCAAAACCTCCATCCAGACTGCCTCCTTTTGCATGAAATCGGTGTAAATTACTTCTCATTGGAGTGAGAAGCTTTTAGGCTAAACGATCGAGAATCCCGATCTCAAATATGCTCAAACTCCCGTGCTTTACACGGTAAGCCTTTACGGATTTACACACAACTCCTAAACCATTTTATCACACAGCGAAACGTTTTTCAAAACTATTAAGAACTGTTTTCAACATCTTTTGTATGTTGCGATCTAACTCATCATAGGTCCAGAATGGAGGACTTAACTTTGGCGATTACATCCAGTATTTCCTGTGGGCTTATCAGCTCACCATTTACTTTGCTGAGCAATTCAATTTGCGTATTGGTTCTTCTGTTCACCCTTGACACTTCGTAGACTATTTGACCGAGATTCATCTCAGCGATTATAACCGCACTGACTTTTTTTAGCAGCTGTCTTAACCTTGTTGTGGGGAACGGCCAGATTGTAATCGGTTTGAATAAACCGACGTTTATTTTATCTTCTCTGGCAATCCGCACTGCTCTGATAGCACTTCTGGCTACGGAACCATAAGCAATAACGAGAATTTCTGCGTCATCAACCATATATTCGTCGTATTTTACGATTTCATCAGCGTGCAACCTGATTTTGTGGTCAAGTCTGCGCAAAAGCCTGTCGGCATCAAGGGGGCCCCCACAGGGAAACCGGATTCGTCGTGTACAAGCCCGGATACATGGAACTTGGTTTTTCCCATTTCGACAAGTGGGGCAGTGAGCATTAAATCATCACCTTTGAAGGGATGGAAAAGTTCGTCATCTTCTATTTCTTTTTCGCTGACTCTCTTCAATGAGATAAGTTCGGAATCAGGTGGTAGATAGATACTTTCTCTCATATGACCGAGAATCTCGTCCATAAGGAAAATGACTGGAGTTCTGTATTTTTCTGCGTAGTTAAAAGCAGTAACTATGTATCTATAAACTTCTTCAACCGTTGACGGATACAAAGCGATTATCTGGTGATCCCCATGTGTTCCCCATCGAGCCTGCATGATATCTCCCTGAGCGGGTTTTGTTGGCATCCCTGTTGAAGGGCCACCGCGCTGAACATCCACTATGACCACAGGGGTTTCGGTCATAGAAGCGTATCCTATCACTTCCTGCATTAAGCTAAAGCCAGGCCCGCTTGTAGCTGTCATTGATTTTTGACCGGCCAGGGAAGCACCAACGATTGCCGCTGCGCTGGCTATTTCATCTTCCATTTGAATGAAGGTTCCACCAACCTTTGGGAGTTCCCTAGACATGGTTTCCGCTATTTCAGTTGCGGGTGTAATGGGATAACCGGCAAAGAACCTACACCCAGCTTTTATAGCACCCAGTGCACAGGCTTCATCCCCCTGCAGGAGTACAAATTTACCCATTCTCTTTCACCGCCTCACGTTCGACAACGTTTATCGCGAAATCCGGACAGGCATTTTCACATATCAAGCAACCAATACAAGTGTCGGGATCGGGAACGAGTGGTTTTCCCAGTTCTCCACGAGTGATAGTTTTGGTTGGACATATCCAGTAACATATTCCACACATCTTACAATAGGAATGGTTGAAAATAATGTCATATTTCTTTTTCTCCGCCATCAAGCGTACCCTCCATTAGACACCAATTATGGATAGAAAAACACCTGCTGCTATTGCAGAACCTATTACTCCAGCTACATTCGGTCCCATAGCGTGCATTAAGATATAGTTAGTTGGATCGTCCTTTTGTGCCACACGCTGTGCAACCCTTGCTGAATCAGGAACGGCAGATACCCCGGCTGCACCTATCAACGGGTTGACTTTATGTTTACTGAAAAGATTCATCACCTTCGCGAATATAATACCAGAAGCAGTAGCGATGATAAAAGCCGCTGCTCCCAGCCCAACAATCTTTAAGCTGTTCAAAGACAAAAAAACTCTTCCTTCCGCGGTCGCGCCAACTGAGAGACATAAAAGTATTATAACGGTATATTCAATATACTTGGAAGCCGCTTCTACCAGCCATTTTGCCACCCCACATTCGCGCAGGAAATTTCCCAGCATCAACATGCCAATAAGAGGTAATGCCTTTGGAACGAGTAGCGCGATTATTATCGTGCTGGCAATTGGGAAGATCATTCGTTCGAGCTTTGAAACGTGTCTTAACTGCATACCCATCTTTATCTTTCTTTCTTTTTTGGTGGTAAGAAGTTTCATTATCGGTGGTTGTATGACGGGGATAAGGGCGATGTAAGAGTATGCAGCGATGGCGATTATCGAAAGATAGGGAGAGTTGAATTGGGATGCAACGTAGATCGATGTGGGACCATCAGCACCACCGATGATACCTATTGACGCGGCGTCAGCAAAAGAGAAACCCATCAATCTTGCAACTATGAAGGTCACAAAAATTCCCACCTGGCTGCTGCGCCGAGGAATATAGTCTTTGGATTGGCAAGCATAAAAGAAAAATCTGTGAGGGCACCGATGCCCAGAAAGATAAGAGGGGGATAGAATCCTTTGAAGAGGCCCTGTTGAATGAACCACATGAGTCCCATTCCCGGATCGAAAAGACCGGTTACCTCGTTTGGGATGTTGGCCAGAAT
Organism: Kosmotoga sp. DU53; assembly: GCF_001639905.1. Taxonomy (NCBI): domain Bacteria; kingdom Thermotogati; phylum Thermotogota; class Thermotogae; order Kosmotogales; family Kosmotogaceae; genus Kosmotoga; species Kosmotoga sp. DU53. The sequence continues at coordinate 52,223 of NZ_JGCK01000064.1, forward strand.
CATTCCGAAGGCAATGGGGATAAGAAGAAGAGGTTCGGCCTCTTTTGCAACGGCGATGTACAAAAGTGCGCCGGCGATTCCAAACATAACGAGGTTTTGCCACGAAATATGTGCGAACCCCGTTGAGCTAACGAATTTAAGGATCGCTTCCAGCATCATCAACCCTCCAAAAAAATAAAGCCGCGACCCGCATTGGAGTCGCGGCAATAGTGTTCATTATTTACCATGCTTTATTGCTGCCTGAGCAGCGGCAAGTCTTGCAACGGGTACTCTGTAAGGAGAGCAGCTCACGTAGTCGAGACCGGTTATATGACAGAATTCAATTGAAGAGGGTTCGCCTCCGTGCTCGCCACAGATACCAACTTTCAGGTTTGGTCTTGTTGACCTGCCCTTTTCGGTACCCATCTTAACGAGCTGGCCGACACCAGTTCTGTCGAGTTTCTGGAATGGATCAACCTCGAGAATGCCCTTTTCTATGTATTCTTTTACGAACTTTCCGTAGTCGTCACGGCTGAATCCGAAGGTCATCTGTGTGAGGTCATTTGTTCCGAAACTGAAGAATTCAGCTTCGGTTGCTATTTCGTCTGCAGTGAGAGCAGCTCTTGGAATTTCGATCATTGTTCCCACCTTGTACTGCAGATCCACACCAGCTTCTTCTATCATCTTATCGGCGGTTTCGGTAATTATCTTTTTGAGATACTTCAGTTCGTTAATGTGACCAACAAGAGGAATCATTATTTCAGGAATGACCGTTTTTCCTTCTTCTTTGAGCACCTGAATGGCTGCACCGATAATTGCTTTGGTCTGCATGACAGCGATCTCTGGATATGTAATACTTAAACGGCAGCCTCTGTGTCCCATCATCGGGTTGAACTCGTGGAGTTCTTCAACAGTTGCCTTGAGCTCTTCGTAGGAGAGTCCCATTTCTTCCGCAAGGGCTTTGATGTCCTCGTCTTCCTTCGGTAGGAACTCGTGAAGAGGTGGGTCGAGAAGTCTGATTGTAACAGGATAACCTTCCATTGCCTTGAATAGTCCAACAAAGTCTTCCTGCTGCATTGGGAGAAGTTTTTCAAGAGCTATTTCGCGCTGTTCCTTTGTCTTGGCTACAATCATTTGTCTAACGACGGGGATTCTCTCTTCTTCGAAGAACATATGCTCTGTTCTACACAGACCGATACCTTCAGCGCCGAAGTTTCTGGCAACCGTCGCGTCTCTCGGGGTATCAGCGTTGGTCCTGACACCGAGTTTTCTGATCTCGTCGGCCCATTGCAATATCTTTGCGAGAGGTCCTTCAAGTCCCTGAGGTTTCACGGTGGCAAGCTTGCCGTCGAATACCTCACCCGTCGTTCCGTCTATACTGAGCCAGGAGAACTCCTTAATCTCTTTGCCATCTATTCTTATAACGCCAGCCTTTTCGTCCACCTCGATAGCTTCACAGCCAACAATACAGGGTTTGCCCATACCTCTGGCAACAACAGCGGCGTGAGAGGTTTTACCGCCGGTGGATGTGAGGATACCTTCAGCTGCTGCCATTCCGGCTATATCTTCCGGAGACGTTTCGGGTCTGACAAGGATTACCTGTTTGTTTTCCTCTTTGACCATTCTTTCGGCTTCTGCAGGATCAAAGACAATGATTCCCGTTGCTGCTCCCGGAGAAGCGGCTATACCCTTAGCGAGAAGGGAAGCGTTTTTCTTGGTTTCGGGTTCAAAGTAGGGGTGCAGCAGGGTTTCGATGTGATCTGGGGAGACCCTCATAATGGCTTCTTCTTTGGTTATGAGCCCTTCTTCTGCCATATCGACAGCGATCCTCACAGCGGCGAATGGGGTTCTCTTTCCTGTTCTTGTCTGGAGGAGATAGAGTTTTCCACGTTCAATGGTAAATTCTATATCCTGCATATCCCTGTAGTGCTTTTCAAGTTTCTCGAATATATCGAGGAGCTGTTTATAAACGTCCGGCATCATTTCTTCGAGTTTTGTCAGAGGATATGGGGTTCTTATACCGGCAACAACGTCTTCACCCTGGGCGTTTGGGAGATATTCTCCGTAGTACTTCTTTTCACCGGTGTTTGGATCTCTTGTAAAGGCAACGCCGGTACCACTGTCTTCGCCCATGTTACCGAAAACCATCGCAACAACGTTGACAGCCGTACCTAGGAGAGAACCTTCCTTTATGCCGTTAAGTTCTCTGTACTTAATGGCCCTTTCATTCATCCAGCTTCCAAAGACGGCATCGATAGCCTTCCAGAGCTGATCCCATGGATCCTGCGGGAATTTGTGTCCTGCTTTCTTATAAACCTCTTTGTATCTTTCTACAACCTTTTTGAGGTCATCGGCATCAAGATCGGTATCCAGCTTGACACCTTTTTCGGTCTTGACTTTATTGAGTTCCTCTTCGAAGTACTCATGCTTGATGTTCAGAACAACATCGCCAAACATCTGCATAAACCTGCGGTAGGCATCGTAGCAGAATCTTGGATTATTTGTGGACTTTATCATACCTTCAACGGTTTCGTCGTTCAAGCCAAGGTTGAGGATTGTGTCCATCATACCAGGCATAGAAACTGCGGCACCAGATCTAACGGAAACAAGGAGAGGATTTTCAGGAGAACCAAAGACCTTTCCAGTAGCTTCCTCGAGTTCTTTCATAGCTTTGAGTACCTGATCCTTTAGCTCTTCAGGATACGTTTTTCCATGGTCGTAGTAATATTTACAGACTTCAGTGGAGATTGTAAAACCAGGTGGTACGGGAACTCCAAGGCGCACCATTTCAGCGAGGTTCGCGCCTTTACCACCGAGGAGCTGCTTCATAGAAGCGTCTCCCTCAGCCCTGCCTTTTCCGAAAAAGTATACGTACTTCTTAGACACGGTTTTTCCTCCTTTCGATACGAACATATTCGTGTTGAATTATAACATGACAGGGCGCAATATGCTGTAACTCGAATTTGTACTAAAGACCCTCCAATTAAGTTTTACACTGATTTTCTAAGAAATTGTTTCTTGAATATTTCGCTTTTATACATTGAAAGATAGACGTTCAGGATAGCTGCGTATTAGCACGTGCCAAAGAGTTCTTTCGACCTTGAAAAAGCATATTTTACGCCTATAACGCATATTGGGTTTGAATAAAGGATGCAACAGGAATTAGAATTTTTGATGCAACCAATAAAACTTGACAGGAGGTACGGTATGAAAGACTCGTTGAGGAAATATGTTGGAAACATAGATTTTATTGATTTGAAAGTTATCGATATTATTGGAAGGGTGCGGCACGTAATTCTTCCCGGAGATCGGTTGACCGACGAGCTTTTTGAAGAAGGCGTTGGTTTTGATGCCTCCAACTTTGGTTATTCCTCTATAGAAAACAGCGATATGATAATGCTGCCGGATCCAGATACTGCCTTTGAAGATCCCTTCTTTGAGCGCAAAACCCTTTCTTTTTTCTGCGATGTTCTCAGAACAGAAGATCGCAAGCCCTTTGAACACTATCCCAGAAACGTTCTAAGAGCGACGCTTGAGAAACTGAAATCCATTGGAGCTGCAGATGCGATGCTAGGCCCGGAACTGGAATTTCACATCTTTGAAGGAATGAGTTACAGAGTTTCGGAAAATCAGGCTTATTTTAAGGTCGATGTTGCCGAAGGTTTCTGGAATAGCGGAGAGTTTTCAAATGCGAATGTTGTTGAGCGGAAGATGGGATATCATAGGTGCCCCCCTGCGGATGCCATGGCGAATTTCAGAAACGAAGCCGTTATGATTATGAATTCGATTGGAATTCCAGTTAAATACCATCATCATGAAGTGAGTTCTGCGCAACACGAAATAGAGTTTCGTTTTCAAAATGCCTTGAATAGTGCAGATTCAATAATCCTTGCCAGGTACATTCTTCAAAACCTGGCTTCCCGTTACAACCTAAAGGTTACCTTTATGCCCAAACCGCTTTTCGAGGAAGCCGGAAACGGTATGCACATTCACCAGTACCTTGTAGATGGAACAGGTAAAAACCTGTTCGCCGGTGATATTTATTGTGGACTTGGGGAAATGGCTTTACAGTACACCTCGGGGATTCTGAAACATTCGTTGACTGGAGCGCTTCTGGCCTTTACCAACCCATCGACTAACTCTTACAGAAGGCTCGTTCCAGGATTCGAAGCGCCTATATGTGCTGTTTTTGCTAAGGGGAACAGAAGCGCGGCTGTAAGAATTCCTGGTTACGTTAAAGATAAGCATAAAGCAAGGATAGAATTCAGGACGATAGACGCCAGCTGCAATCCATACTATGGAATAGCGGCCATGCTGCTTGCGGGTGTGGACGGAGTCAAACAGAAACTCGACCATAAAGAGCTTGGATTTGGTCCCATCGAAACCAATATCTACAACATGAACGACGAATATAGAAATAAGATCCGCTTCTTTCCTTCAAGTTTAGAAGAATCATTAAGAGGTCTTAAGGAAGACAATGAGTTTTTGAAACCCGGTTTTCCGGATGAGCTTATCAGGCAATGGATTTTAGTGAAGGAAGAAGAAGCGAGATATGTCAACAGCGTGCCAAGTCCCGCGGAATACCAGCTTTATTTTGACCTTTGACAAATAACAAAGCTCTGCCGGGGGATTCCCGGGCAGAGCTTTGCTGTTGTCGTTCATTTCAAACGATCTCTATGAGGTTGATTTCAAATACGAGATCTTTTCCCGCTAGTGGGTGGTTCGCATCGAGCGTTACCGCTGTTTCGTTGATGTCGGTGATGGTTACTATGAAGGTTCTGCCATCCGGTTGTCTCAACTGAAGTTGTTGACCTAACTGTGGCTCCATATCATCCGGAAAACGTGAACGTTCAAACCGTCAAAACGAGTTCATCGTATCGAGGACCATAAGCTTTTTCCGGTGGAATTTTTACTGTCTTCGATTCCCCTGTATTCATTCCTATGATCGCTTCTTCAAATCCGGGAATTACCTCTCCTTTACCGATGGTGAATTCTAACGGCTCTTTTCCAGTGGAGGAATCAAAGATCTCTCCGTCCTCGAATCTTCCGGTATAATGTACTTTTACGGTGTCGCCCTTTTTTGCTTCTGGCATAGTTTTCTCCTTTCGATATCACAATTTAATACCTGACCGCACAGGTACCTTTTCATTATACCAGCAAACTTCATAAAAGACGTAAAATTTCCAACATAAAAAATGGCGGATAAACCACCCTTTTTTATTTAACGAACAATCATCTTCGGCCCATCCTGTTTAAACTTTCCTCTAAATTGCTCTTCTTTAAGCATCAGGTGAGAATCGAGGTCATGGAATACGAAGGCTCCTGTTCCCAGCGCAAATTGAACGCTCTGATTTATTCCAACACTGGATTCACCCATACAACCTATCATCAACTGAATCTTCGCGGTATTCGCCATTTCCACGATGGCAAGGGCGTCGGAGATTCCTGACTTCATCAGCTTTATATTCACAAAATCAACGGCTTCTTCCCGTATGAGTCTCAAAACGTCGTATCTTGTTCTTGCGCTTTCGTCGGCCGCGACTGGGAAAGGTGAATTGAACCTGACCAATTTTAGCCCTTCTATACTTTCAGCCGGTACGGGTTGTTCGAATACGTCTATATCTATGCCTTTGGAATAGAGGGCCTTTGCAAACGCAATGGCTTCCTTGGGGGTATAACCCGTGTTCGCGTCTACAATGTATTTTGCTTCCTTTGTCACTTCAGCGATAGCTTCCAGCGTCTCAATATCCTTCTTCAGATTTTCCCCGACCTTTATCTTTATCACGCGGAATCCTGAATCGTATATTTCCTTCGCGTCTTTGACCATGTTTTCTATGGTATCGATGCTGACGGTTTTATCTGTTTCTATTTCGTCTTTTGCTCCGCCTAACAGTTGATGTACAGGCAACCCGCTTTCAACGCTAATGGCATCCAGAGCAGCGAATTGCACAGCAGCTTTTAAACTGGAAGCGCAGCGCAAGCCATCCATGATGTCAAAGATGCGCTTGTAATTTCTTACATCCATTCCAATAAGTTGTTCTTTAACAAAAGGCTCCAGAGACGGGAAGGTTTCAACTCGTTCTCCGTTCACCCTGTAAGATGGGGCAGCTTCTCCATAACCAACTAGACCATTGTCAAGTACTATCTGCACTTCTACATTTGTGCTGCTGGTTGAGATGTTGTTGGCGATATGAAAGGGTTTTTCATAATCGTATTCCTTTACCAAAAACTTCACATCGACTATCTTTCCCATACTCTTTCCTCCCCGAGAAATATTTTGTTTTTCAAATCTCTTCGAAAGAAAGTACCTTCATTTCATAAGTGAAAGCATCGTTGTAGATATTTTCAAGTTCTGTTTCCAGCTCTCCAACCTGATTGTCATAAGGATCTGAGCGCCAGAAATTCTTCGCAGGCTGAAAATCGGCCATAAATTTTGAATTTGCAACCATTCTGAAAGCATCGAGGTTCCCGAAATAAAACTTTGAAATCTCTTCCGGTTTATCAGTTCTTATTCCACCGAAAGACAGGTCAGCGGGAAGCCATCCGTACGGTTCTACATAGAACATCGTCCAATCGTGCGGGGAGGCGAAAATAGGGTTGGCATACCACCCGGATTGCCATCTTGCAGGGATTCCTGCTATCCTGCACATTGTTATAAAAAGTACGGCCTGAGCGCCACAATCACCTTTTAGATTGGTTGCCACGAACATGGGGATATTCTCGTAGAGAGCGTACGGATGCATGTATGAATAACGAACATTGTGCGTGATCCATTCATATATCTTTTTTGCCCTCAAATACGGATTCAATTCGTCCCCAACTATTTCTTCTGTAAGATTCTTCAGATAAGGGGTAAAAACAATGTGAGGTGGTTCTTCCAGAAGGTATTCAGAAAATTTTGGTACGAAGGACGTTTTTACTTTCTCCGGGTCTATAGAGTTGAATTGCTCTCTTATCACATACTCGAATCTCACTCGGAACTCAAGACCATCCCTGAGTTCATCTTCCATATAAATGGTACGGTGAGGAGCTTCGTTGGGTGCTATAAAATATTCACTGTGGCTTGTTTCAAGCAGCTTTGCTTCAATGACCTGAGCCTCAACTTTTGGGAAAGGCAACCAGCATCTAACTTTCTTCCCCCTTATCTTCTCCAGTTTTGGAGATACCTTTATTTCTGCCGTAACTCTGTATGTTTTCGGCTTATCTCCGGCTAACAGAGCTTCAATGCGCTTGTGTAGAATCTCACGTGCTTTTTTTAATTTTTCATTTTGTTTTACCCTGCTTTTGTATTCTTGCAAGGCGAAAACAAGGTTCTCGAAAAATCTCTCTTCGAATCTCTTTTCACCCTCAATGATGATGTAGTCCAGTATTCCCTTATCCATCAACATCATGTATTCTTCCTCGGAAAAATCCTTAATTGAGTCAAAAAGTTTTTTCTTAGCAGCTTCTTCGGTGAAGGGATAGTTTTTGATTACCCTGTCAATTCTTTCGAGTTCAAATTCAAGGCGTTTTCTGAGTAAAGATGGGAGTGATGAAGAATCCAACCTTTCTGAAATCATGTTTTTTGCTTTCTTGAAGTTTCCCAATGTTTCTTCCCGTTTCAATTCTTCGAAGAGAGGAACGACAAGAAAATTCACCGTATCACCTCCTGAGGCATGGTTCGGATACCTTACTATGTTACCACATACGTTATTGAAACCAAAAGCTTGTTGCAGATATTCAATCTGGAAGGCAAGGTATAAAAAAACAAAAGCGCCCTATTGGGCGCTTTTGGAGCGGAAGACGGGATTCGAACCCGCGACCCCCTGCTTGGCAAGCAGGTGCTCTACCGCTGAGCTACTTCCGCTTGCATAGGTTACTCAGACAAGAGTGACGACTGACGTTGGTGCGAGAGGAGGGACTTGAACCCTCACGAGCTTCTACGCTCACTGGATTCTAAGTCCAGCGCGTCTGCCAGTTCCGCCACTCTCGCTGGTGACCCGCGTGGGATTCGAACCCACGACCCCCTGATTAAAAGTCAGGTGCTCTGCCTGCTGAGCTAGCGGGTCTCCCACAGCCAAAGTCACCAGGCTGCACTGGCGAAAACATTATAGCATTCAGATTCCATATGTTCAAGGGGTGTAAATGATTAAAATAATTTGAATCGCGTATTTTCGCTTTATAACAGCGTTAGCGAGTATCATTTTCTGCAGGTGCTCAAAAATGGATTTTCCTGGAGGTGCGGTGGTAGTAAGGGCGCCGACGTGATAACATTGAACTGGAGGGATTTTATGAAGCTAGTTGCTGATGTTGGAAACACGAATACGGTGTTTGGCATATGGAACAGAGGAAAAATACTGAAAAATTGGAGAATATCTACCGGCAGGCTGGAAACGGAAGATGAGATGTACGTTGTTTTGAAACAGCTTCTTGAAGCCGGGAATGTTGATTTGAAGAGCATCGAAGATATATGCGTTGCGTCTGTTGTTCCAAGACTCAACAGTATTTTTCACTACTTTGGCAGAAAATACCTGGAACTTGATCCGGTGCTCGTTACCGCGATAGATGGAATCGGTGTGAAATGGGATGTCGATTTCCCATCCGAAATAGGCGCGGATAGGGTGGCAAACGTTATAGGGGCCCACGAGTTTTATGGTAAGGACGCCATAGTAATCGATACCGGAACAGCTATAACCGTAGATGTCCTGAAAGATGGCGCCTTCATAGGAGGAGCTATTTTACCCGGCCCTATGATGGCCATGAGAGCTTTGTTTTCAAAGACAGCTAAATTACCTGAGGTTGATTTGTTTTATGTAGAAAACCATATAGGGAAAAATACAGAAGACAATATAAGAATCGGTGTGGTAAACGGCACGTATTACGCTTTGAAGGCTATAATCTCCAAAGTAAAGGAAGAACTTGGCGATAAAATTCCCGTGATCGCAACCGGAGGTAATTCGCCAATGTTCAATATCGGAAATGGTTTTTTTGACATACTTGATTCCGATCTAACGCTAAAGGGAATCGCAGTTTTTTGCGAACGGGTGAGAAAACTTGAAAAAAATTCTGCTGGTTAACCCGTGGATAGAAGATGTTTCAGCTTATGATTACTGGCTAAAACCTGTGGGTTTACTTTATATCTCTTCTATGCTTAGATCTGCGGGGATAGAGCCTGTATTAATTGATTGTTTGTACAGACACGATCCGGATCTGGTGCGTTATTTAGGTGGAAAGATAAAGGATAGATATTACGGTACTGGTAACTTTTATCATGAAGTCATACAACCGCCGGAGTCAATGAAAAATATTCCAAGGTTGTTCAAAAGATACGGGTTACCCGAAGATCTGTTTCGAAAGAAACTGAGAGAATTAAAAGATGTTGATGCTGTTTTTGTGACCTCGATGATGACCTACTGGCATTATGGTGTCAGCGATACTATACGGGTTATAAAAGAAGAGCTTCAAGAAATTCCGGTTGTACTTGGTGGGGTTTACGCTTCTATACTGCCAGAACATGCCAAAAACCATTCCGGTGCGGATTTTGTTTCCCCGGGTACAGGTATCGTTCCCGTGAAAAGAGCCCTGCATTTTATCGGAATCGATGTGGATCTTAACGATGATTGGTTAGACGATTTAAGCCCCGATTATTCTAACTATCCAGAGTTAAACTACGTTGTTCTTATAACGAGTACAGGATGCCCTTTCAGGTGTAGTTATTGCACCAGCTGGAAATTATGGGAACGTTTTAATCAAAAATCACCCGAAAAAACCCTGGAAGAAATCGAGCATTTGAACGCGGTGTACGGGCTTTCCGATGTGGTGTTCTTTGACGATGCGATCCTGATAGGGCAAAACTTCAAGATACTACTCAAGATGATAAAGGAACGCGGTTTTAACCTTAGATTTCACCTCCCAAACGGTATACACGCTCGACTCGTTGATGAAGAACTTGCGGTATTGATGAAAGAGACCAACTTCAAAACCATAAAACTCGGTTATGAAACCGCCAATGATGAGCTTCAGTTGAAAACCGGCGGAAAGGTGAGCAATGAAGAATTTATAAAAGCCGTCAATATACTGAAAGCTGCAGGGTTTACAGCAAAGGAACTCAGCGCATACATAATAGCGAATCTACCCGGTCAAACCTTTGAGGATGTGGAAAGAGCGATTAACCATTGCGAAGAACTCGGGGTTATTCCCAATATCAATGAATACACCCCTATTCCCGGTACTCCTGAATGGCGGGAACTGGTGGATTCAAGGAGACTGCCTGCTGAAATAGATCCATTGTTGCTTGATAATTCTTTGCTTCCCTACTGGTGGGAAGAGAGTTTGAGTATCGCACAACTCAAACTGCTGAAAGAAAAAAGCTGGAGAGTAAAGGAGAGACTGTTAAGTCATGTCTGATGTTTATCTTGCATTTGGTAGTAACATTGGAGATAGATTGAGTTACATAGTGAAGAGTATCTGTTTATTGGCAGAGAGAGAAATTGAACTACTTTCCCTGTCGTCTATATATGAAACGGAGCCTTATGGTTATACTGAACAGGAGCCATTTTTGAACTGTGTTGGACTGTTTGATTTTTCCGGGACCCCGGAGGAGCTTTTGAAAAGGACTATGTCTGTCGAGAAACTGCTGGGAAGAAAGCGAGAAATGAGATGGGGACCGAGAACAATAGATATAGACATACTCCTTTTCGATAAAATAGTGTACGAAGACGAGAATTTAAAAATCCCCCACTACGATATGGAGAACCGTATTTTCGTCATCAAGCCATTGTTGGAGATTGATCCATATCTTACGAATCCTGAAACAGGGCAGCCTTATGCGGAACTCCTGGAGAAACTGGAAAAAACAGCGGATGCAAACAGAATCATGAGTGGGAATGACCTTTTCCATAAGGTAAAAGCCTTTTGCGGGTAGGTTGATCTGAGTATTCTCCATCGGAGGTGTTCTGATGAAAATTCGCGATTTAAAAAAAATCTTGTTTCTTACGTTCCTGGTGGTTTTTGTGGGATCTTGTGGAGTTACCTTTCGAGAACTCACACCTTCGAATTATGTTGGTTTCTCTATGGAAGGCTACATGGAACTTACAACAGAGGTCGTTCTTGACGGAACCCTTGATGGTTTTTCTTTGACCGATTCTGTTTTTTTGCATAAGCGGCTTGCAAAAGGGACAAATGTTGTTGAGATATACGTCATACATTTTGAGAAAGTCTCTGATGCTACCAGCTTCTGGTACAGTTGGGGAAGAGAAAATTTCAGCACCTTAAGAACGGCGTTGAGTGCCATTCCCTTAGTCTATGGAGAGCTCAAAGGTGAGGTTTTTAACGAATATATTTACGCGTGGTTTAACGGCAAATGGGTCTATATATTCAGAGGTACCGAAAATTCAGTGAAAGAAACCGCCAGAAAGTTCAAATCCTTTATGAAGGAGTTGAAACGTTCAATTGAATCATAAACCTTACAGGCACCTGAAAGGTTATCTCAAAGAACGTTATGGTGAAGTGGTTTATAGAATACCGATAGTTGCCGGTTTTACCTGTCCCAACAAAGACGGAACCAAGGGACGGGGCGGTTGTATTTATTGCGATCCAACCGGCAGCGGTTTCAGCGTTGACGGTCAGAAGAGTATAAGGGAGCAGATGTTAGAAAGAATAGAAAAGCTGCGTGCAAAAGGTGTAAAAAAATACATGGCATATTTCCAGGCGAACTCCAACACCTACGCACCCGTCAAAAAATTGAAAGAATTATACGATTCAGCCATCTCTGACGACATAGTAATCCTTGACGTATCGACACGTCCCGATCTCGCAAGCGAAGAGACCTTAGAATTACTTGAGAGCTATAAAGAAAAACTCGACGTTATAATAGAATTTGGTTTACAAACAGCGAATTTCTGGACTCTGAAAAAACTAAATCGTGGTCATACCCTCGCAGAATTCATAGATGCCGTAATCAGAGCTAAAAAACATGGTCTTGAAGTGGTAGCCCATGTTATCGTAAACTTGCCATGGGATACCATGACAGACGTAATAGAAACCGCTAAGATTCTGTCGGCGTTGAGCGTTGACGGAGTAAAGATACATTCTCTCTACGTGGTTGAAGGCACTGCACTCGGAAAAATGTACAAAAAAGGGCTCATTCAGATATGCGATTTACATGAATACATAGAAAGGGTTATCACCTTTTTGGAGTTTCTGGATCCGGAGATTGTGATTCACAGGCTTGTTGCGGATCCGCCAAAAGAAGGAACACTCTTTGCAAATTGGGGTCTTCCCAAGATAGAGATAATAAATAGAATCGAGAAGAAGATGAAAGAGGAAAACAGACGTCAGGGAGGAAGATTTAACTACCTTAACAGATAATGGTTATAATTAAAGTGTTGACTGGAGAGTGAGGCGGGTGGTCGCGGCGTTAGCCGAGGAAAGTCCGGACTCCTTGGGCGAGGATGCTGGGTAACACCCAGGGGGAGTGATCCCCGGTAAGGGCCATAGAGAAGAAGACCGCCGTTAAGGCAAGGGTGGAACGGTGGGGTAAGAGCCCACCAGGTCCGGGGTGACCCGGATGCTTGGCAACCCCCATCCGGAGCAAGTCCAAGCAGAGAGGGTTTGAGGTCGCCCACCGAATCCCTCTCGGGTAGGACGCTTGAGGGGTACGGCAACGTACCTCCCAGATAGATGACCACCTAAAACAGAATCCGGCTTACGGCCTCACTCTCCAGTTTTATTTTAGAAACAGCCGAGGTTGCTTCCTGAAATAAGCACTCACCTTTTGCGCTGAGTTCGACGATTGCAGAAGGAGGTAAATCCCGTAATGCAGCATATACCTATGACACGGGAAGAAATGAAGGCACGAGGCTGGGATCAGCTCGATGTCATACTGATAACCGGTGATGCATATGTAGATCATCCTTCCTTTGGTGTAGCAATTATAGCAAGAGTACTTGAAGCTAAAGGGTTTAAAGTCGGAGTCATCTCACAACCCGATTGGAAAAACCCTGAAGAGATAACCAAATTAGGAAAACCGAAGCTTTTCTTTGGCATCACAGCAGGCAATGTGGATTCGCTGGTGGCGAATTACACAGCATCAAGAAAGAAGAGAAAAAAGATGATTATACATCCGGTGGTTTCGGTGGTAAAAGGCCGGACAGAGCCACAATCGTCTATTCCAACCTTGTCCGCAGCGTGTTCAAAGATGTTCCTATCATTCTTGGTGGAATAGAAGCGAGCTTGAGAAGGTTTGCCCATTACGATTGGTGGTCTAATCGCGTTAGAAAGTCCGTGCTCGTCGATTCCAAAGCTGATCTGATTGCTTATGGAATGGCTGAAAAAAGCATAATAAAAATAGCTGAAAAACTCAGAGATACCGGAGAAATACCTAAAGATATTCCGGGAACCGTTTACTGGAGTTCAAAAAAAACAGAATCGGGAATCGAACTTCCTTCATATGATAAGGTATCCTCTGATCGATACGCCTATCTTCAGGCCTTTAAGATCCTGTATCGCGAAACCGATCCTGTGAATGGAAGAGTGATATATCAAAGGCAGGATACCCGGTACGTTATCCAAAACCCTCCGGTACTTTCTACCACGGAAGAACTTGACTGGGTCTATTCGCTTCCATACACACGCAAGGTTCATCCCCACTGTCTAAAGAAAGGCCACGTGAAAGCGCTGGAAACCGTTAAGTTTTCAATCACCAGCCATCGAGGATGTTACGGAGAATGCAATTTCTGTGCCCTCACGCTGCACCAGGGCAAATACATCGTAAGCAGAAGCGAAAAATCGATAATCAAAGAGGCCAGGCGGCTCACAAAAAACCCGGATTTCAAAGGAGTTATAACTGATGTGGGTGGCCCAACCGCAAACATATATGGTTATGACTGTGAAAAAAAGCATAAACATGGCGCGTGTAAAGACAAACGTTGCCTACTTCCTCATGTGTGTCCTGCATTGAAGGTTGACCATTCCCGGTACTTGAACCTACTCAGAAAACTCAGGAATCTGAAGGGTGTAAAACACGTGTTCGTGTCTTCTGGAATAAGATACGACCTGATCCTTGCGGACAAAAAACACGGCAGAGAATTTTTGAGAGAATTGGTTCTGTATCACGTTTCTGGACAGTTGAAGATTGCTCCGGAACATATCTCCACGAGGGTTCTCCGACTTATGGGAAAACCGGGAAAAGATGTTTTAGACCGCTTCATAAAAGAGTTTGAAAGAGTGAAGGGAAACAAGAAAATCTATCTAATCGGGTACTTCATCGCGGCGCACCCCGGTTCAACCGTTGAGGATATGAAAAAGCTAAAAAGGTACGCAATAAGGAAAATGGGATATAAACCTCAACAGGTTCAAATCTTCACGCCGACTCCTGCTACCCTATCCACAGCAATGTATTACACGGAACTCGACCCTGAAACCGGTGAAAACATATTCGTTGAAAAAACGAAAAAAGAAGGAAATTGCAGAAGATGATGGTAGTGGGAGTAAAAGATCGATAACCGAGAGTCGAGAACCGGTAGCCGCTGCGCGGCCCTCCGAATCCCTTCGGGATTGTTACGACCGGCTGCGCCAGTGTTACGAACTCCGCAGGAGTTCGTAACAACCGCTTGCGGTTCGTGTC